>JACCWD010000115.1 GCA_013697825.1 Rubrobacter sp. | reverse complement strand
CGGGGTGCGGGAAGACGACGACGATGAAGATGATCAACCGCATCATCGAGCCGACTTCGGGCCGGATCTTCATAAAGGGCGAGGACGTGACGGACGCGAACCCGGACACGCTCCGGCGGAACATCGGGTACGTCATCCAGCAAATCGGACTCTTCCCGCACATGACCCTCGCCGACAATGTGGCGACCGTCCCGAAGATGCTCGGCTGGGACAAGAAACGCGTCTCCGAGCGGACGAAAGAACTCATGGAGCTCGTCTCGATCCCGGCCTCGTACGGGAGCCGGTACCCGAAGGAACTCTCCGGCGGGCAAAGGCAAAGAGTCGGGGTGGCGCGCGCGATGGCCGCCGACCCGCCGATCATGCTCATGGACGAGCCGTTCGGCGCGGTCGACCCGATCACCCGCGATCGTCTCCAAGATGAGTTCCTCCGCATTCAAGAGGACATTCGGAAGACCATCATCTTCGTCACGCACGACATCGACGAGGCAATAAAGATGGGCGACCGGATCGCGATTTTGCAGGAACGGTCGATCATCGCGCAATACGACACGCCGGAGCGCATCCTCACCGACCCGGCCTCGGAGTTCGTGGAGGACTTCATCGGCTCGGGGGCTTCGTTGAAGAGACTCTCGCTCAGCAAAGTCGGGGACATCGAGCCGGCGGACTGGCCGGTGGCGAGCCTCGAAGACAGCCACGACGACGCGCGGCGGAAGATGCGCGAGTCGGGCAAGGAGCATGTGCTTCTCCTCGACGGAGAGAGGAAGCCGAAGCGGTGGGTGGGCATGGCGAACATCGAGCAAAACGGCGTTCCGCTCAAGGAGGCGGGATGGCCCGCCATCGCCATCGTCGAGGCGCGGGCGAGTTTGTATGACACGCTCGACACCATGATCACCTCATACAAAGGCTCGGCGATCGTGGTGGACGACGACGGTCGGTATCAAGGGGTCGTGGACTTCGAGACGGTTCTCGCGGCCATCGAGGACATGCGCCCGCAAGACGCGAACCGTCCGGACAAGCCCCAGCGGGACGTGCTGCGATGAGAACCCCCGAACAAACACGCCCGGAGGAAAAGACGCGCCCGCCGCAATCGGAGGCGGCCGAGACGAAGTCGGGGACGAGCGGAAAGCCGGGAGGGGGCGGCCCGACGTCGAGCCTCCCGTACAAGCTCGCGCGGTATCTCACGATGCCGATCATACTCGCCGGGGTGTGCGCGGCGCTTTATATTTGGGTGAGCAGCCAGACCCTCGACAGCATCGAGGCGCGGAACCTCAACGCCGAGCTCATCATCCAGAAGACGATCCGGCATTTGGAGATCACCGTCATCGCCACCATCGCCGTCGTCGCGCTCGCGGTTTCGGCGGGGGTTATTCTGACGCGGCCCGTAATGCGAAGGGTGTCGCCGTATATCGTGGCGGTGGCGAGTACCGGGCAGGCTATGCCTTCGATCGGCGTCATCGTACTCATCGCGGTTCTTTTGAACCAGTTCGGGTTCACGATCGCGATCGTCGCGCTCGTCATCACCGCCTTCCTTCCGGTTCTTCGGAACACGATGGTCGGCATCCAGCAGGTTGACCAGTCCGTCATCGAGGCCGGGCGCGGGATGGGAATGACGAAGAGGTCGGTGTTGTGGAAGATCGAGCTTCCGCTCGCCATCCCGATCATGCTCGCGGGCATCCGCACGGCGCTCATCATCGTGGTGGGGACGGCGGCTCTGGCGACGTTCATCAACGCGGGCGGGATGGGCGACTTCATAAACACGGGCATCAAACTCAGCCGTGAGACGATCCTCATAACGGGGTCGGTTTTGACGGCTGTATTGGCGCTTTCGGTCGACTACGTCGCCGGGATCGCCGAGGACGTGCTTCGCCCGAAGGGTCTGTAGTGAACACAATGGAGAGGAGAGCAGTTACGTGAAATCGCTTGGCAGGTTAAAGGTCGGGGTGGCCGGGGTCGTCTTCGCGGCCGCTATGTTCGCGGCGGGATGCGGGGGGGGCGGCGGGGAGAGCGCGAGCGGCACCGACCTTTCGGACGCCAGCTTCACCGTCGGCTCGAAGGACTTCACCGAGCAATTGGTTTTGGGATATATAATCGTCTCCGCGCTCGAAGCGGCGGGCGCGAACGTCACGGATCAAGTCGGACTCGCGGGAACCGACGCGGCCCGGCAGGCTCTCATCGGCGGCGAAATAGACATGTACTGGGAGTACACGGGAACGGTCTGGATCAACCACCTCGGAAACACCGACCCGATCCCCGACCCCCAGGAACAGTACGACGAAGCCAAAGCCGCCGACGAGGAAGAAAACCAGATCACGATGCTCGAGCCCGCCCCGTTCAACAACACGTACGCACTCGCCGTCCGCTCCGACGCCTACGAGGAGATCGGCGTCGAGACTTTGTCGGACATCGGCCCCCTCATCGAAGAGAGTCCCGACGAGGCGACGATATGCGTCGAGAGCGAGTTCAACTCGCGCGACGACGGCCTTCCGGGCATGGAGGAAGAGTATGGATACGAGTTCCCCGAGGGGAACGTCTCCCTCTTCGACACCGGCGTGGTCTACGATCGGATCGCCGAGGGCGACCCGTGCAACTTCGGCTCCGTCTTCGAGACCGACGGACGCATTGCCGCCCTCGACCTCCAGCTCATCGAAGACGACATGGGCTTCTTCCCGGTCTACAACCCGGCGGTGAGCATGCGCCAAGAAACCTTCGACGAGTCCGGCGAGCAACTCGGCGAGGTCTTCAACCCGATAGCCGCCGCCCTCGACATGGACACGATGTCCCAACTCAACGCCCGCGTTGACGTTGACGGCGAACTCCCCGAGGACGTCGCCGAAGACTGGCTCACCGAGGAAGGCTTCATCGAGTAGCCAAGCACGAAAAACCGCACCACCACCGCCCCGGACGGCACACCGCCTCCGGGGCGGTCGCTTTTCTTCCGACCCACGCCTTTTTTCTCCCCGTCCGTGGGGCTTCGGCGAAGGCGACGCTCGCGGCAATGCCGAAGGCCACTCCCCCCTCCTCGACTTCCGAGGCGGGCAAAGCGATTCGGCCTCCCGAAAGCCCGGCGCGATACACGTCAAACAATCGTCTTTCTCATGTACGATGAGCCGTGTGGAAATCACAAACATCCGGCTGAAGCGAATCGAAACCAAACTCGACCCGCCATTCCACGCGGCATGGGACCCCGTCCCGCGCCGCTCCTTCGAGGCGACGCTCGTCTTCGTTGACACCGACGAAGGCATCACGGGCGTCGCCTCCGGAGATACGATGTCCGGCTTCGAGGAGTATGAACACCTCTTCGTCGGCAAAGACTCACTCCGAATATCGCGCCACGTGAGAACCCTCGAAACCATCGCCCTTCACGCCGGGAAATTCTGGCCCGTCGAGGCCGCGCTGTGGGACATCCTCGGCAAAGTAGCCGGGCAAAGCGTCGCCACCCTCTTCGGCGGGAGCGAGGAAAAGATTCCGGCGTACGCTTCGTGCGGCGAACTCAAACCACCCGAGGAACGCGCCGAATCCGCGCTCGCCCTCCGCGAAGAAGGCTTCCGAGCGATGAAAATCCGCATTGCCCCGAACCGCCTCGAAGAAGGCATAAAGACGGTCGAGGCGGCGAGGGGCGCCGTCGGGGACACGATGGAGATTATGGTGGATCTCAACGAGGCGTGGCGCATGGCCGGGGACACATCCCGAAGCATCGACCCGAAAGCCGCCCGCGACATCGCCGAACGCCTCGAAGAACTCGATGTTTTCTGGCTCGAAGAACCCCTCCCCCTCACCGACATCGAAGGACTTCGGAGCATTCGGGCCGGGAGCGGAATGCGGGTCGCGGGGGGTGAGATGTCCCGGACGACGAGCGAGCTTTTCGCGTGCCTCGAAGCCGACACCCTCGACGTGTACCAGCCGGACGTCCTCGTCTCCATCGGCATGACGCGCTCACGAACCATCGCCGAACTCGCGCTCGCCAAAAACCGCCTCTTCACCCCGCACACGTGGACGAACGGCGTCGGGGTTCTCGCGAACCTCCACGTGACGGCGGGCGTCGGCGGCGGCCCCTTCATCGAGTTCCCGTACGACCCGCCCGGATGGACGCCCGAACGCCGCGACTTCATGCTCGCCGAGCCGCTGAAAATAGACGACGAAGGATGCCTCGCCATTCCCGGCCTCCCCGGCCTCGGAGCCATCCTCGACGAGAAATATTCGTGATGGAGCCGTGGGTCGAAAACACCGGACGAAGCCCCCGGACGAAAAGATCGGAGCCGAACGATGACGAGCGAAGCGCATGAAAACGGCCATCTCTCCGAGTGGGAGGAGCGGGCGAAAGGGATCGAGTTCCGCACGCGGGCGTGGATCGGGGGCCGCCCCGTCGACGCCGCCTCGGGACGAAAGTTCGAGAAACGAACCCCCCGCGACGGAGCCATCCTCGCCGAAATCGCCGAATGCGACGAAGCGGATGTGGATCTCGCCGTTCGCTCCGCCCAGGAAGCCTTCGAGGACGGAAGGTGGTCGAAGAAAAGCCCGTCGGAAAGAAAAGAAATCCTCTTCCGCCTCTCCGACCTCATAACGGAGAACCTCGAAACCTTCGCCCTCATCGAGACGCTCGACGTGGGAAAGCCGATCTCCGACTCCCTCTCGGTGGACGTTCCGTCGGCGGCGATGTATTTCCGGTGGTACGCGGAGGCCATCGACAAACGCCACGGCGAGGTTGCCCCCACCGCTCCCGGCTCCCTCGGCCTCATCACGCGCGAGCCGATCGGGGTCGTCGGGGCGGTCGTGCCGTGGAATTATCCGCTCATCATCACGGCGTGGAAGCTCGCCCCCGCGCTCGCGACCGGGAACTCCGTCGTCCTCAAACCCGCCGAACAATCCCCGCTCTCCGCCCTTTTACTCGCCGAACTCGCCACCGAAGCCGGAATCCCGGACGGAGTGGTGAACGTCGTGCCGGGCTTCGGGGAGACGGCGGGACGAGCCCTCGGACTCCACACGGGCGTGGATAAAATATCCTTCACCGGCTCCACCGAGGTCGGAAAAGCGTTCCTCCGGTACGCGGGGGAATCGAACATGAAGAGCGTCTCGCTCGAATGCGGCGGGAAAAGCCCGCAAATAATAATGGCCGACGCCCCGAGCATTCAAGCCGCCGCCGAGAGCATCGCCTCCGGCATCTTTTACAACGCCGGACAAACATGCCACGCCGGATCTCGGGTCATCGCCGCGAGGGAAATAAAGGACGAACTCATCGAACGAGTCGCCGCCATCGCTAAAACCATGCCGCCGGGAGACCCCCTCGACCCAAACACGAAGCTCGGAGCCATCGTGGACGAGACGCAAATGGAGCGCATCCTCGGCTACGTGGACATCGGCAAGCAAGAAGGCGCGAAGCTCGCCGCCGGAGGAAGCCGGAGACTCCCCGAGAGCGGTGGATTTTACGTCGAGCCGACCGTCTTCGACGGGGTGACGAAAGAGATGCGGGTGGCGAACGAGGAAATCTTCGGCCCCGTCCTCTCGGTGATGGGGTTCGAGGACGCGGAGGAGGCCGTCTCGCTCGCGAACGCGACGGATTACGGCCTCGCCGCCTCGGTGTGGACGAACGACGTGAATACGGCCCACCGGGTATCGTCGGCGCTTCGGGCCGGGACGGTGTGGGTGAACTCTTTCGACGCGAGCGACGTGACGGTTCCTTTCGGGGGATTCAAGGAGTCGGGGAACGGACGCGACAAATCCCTCCACGCGATGGAGCAATACGAGCAGTTGAAAACGACGTGGTTCGAGTTCGGGGTGTGAGGATGGACAAACTCGCTGAGAGATCTCTCGACATGACTTTCCCCGGTCGCATGGTCTTCGGGGCGGGCGAGTCGAAACGCCTCGGCGATATGGTTTGGGGACTCGTAGCGTCGAGGGCGTTCGTCGTGACGGACTCCGGCGTGAGCGCGTCCGGCATCGTGGACGAGGTGCGCGCTTCCCTCGAAGCGGCGAAGACTGAAACTTCGTCTTTCGATTCGGTGTCGCCGAACCCATCCACCGCCGATGTCGAGGCCGGGAGTGAAGCTCTCACGGGCTTCGGGGTTCGGGGGGTCGTGGTGGTCGCGGTCGGGGGCGGGAGTTCGATGGACGCGGCGAAGGCGATCTCGCTCCACGCGGTGAACGGCGGGGATGTGCGCGGCCTCGATTTCCGGAACGAGATCCCGACCCCCGGACTCCCGGTCATCGCTGTCCCGACGATGTCGGGGACGGGTTCGGAGACGAACGGATTCGGCGTCATCACAGACCCGTCGAAAGAGCGGAAATTCTATGTCGGCCACGAGAGCGTCTACCCGAAGGCGAGCGTCCTCGACCCGAACCTCACCCTCGGGCTTCCGCCGGGGGCGACGGCGGCGACCGGACTCGACGCCCTCACCCACGCCCTCGAAGCCGCGATGTCGAAGAACGGAAACCCGTACGCCGACGGCCTCGCCTCGCAAATCGTCCGAATGGTCTTCGAGTGGCTCCCGAAAGCGGTCGAGGACGGAGGGAACGCGGAGGCGAGGTCGCAAATGCTCCTCGCAGCGCACCTCGCGGGACTCTCCTTCGCGAGCGGGACGGGGCTCGGGCTTTGCCACGCGATCGCCCACCCCGTCGGCGCGAGGGTCGGCGCGCCGCACGGGGCCGCGCTCGCCGCCGTGCTTCCGCAAGTCATGGATTTCAACCTCCCGACGAGTTCCGGCAAGCTCGCCCCCCTCGCCGCCGCCCTCGGTGTCTCCCACGCGGAAAAAGACGACGAAGCAAACGCTCGATCCTTCATCTCCGAGGCCGAGCGGCTCATAAAGCGCGTCATGGGCGAGCCGAAGCTCTCGAACCTCGGAGTCGGGCGGGAGATGCTTCCTCTCCTCGTCGAGGATGCGATGAACGACGGCGTCATGTCGAACACGCCGCGCATGCCTTCGGAAAAAGAAGTCGAAGGAATTTTGAACTCGGCGCTTTGACGGCGGGTTTCAGGCTTCAGGAAATACTTCTTGGTCGAGACCTCGATGGCGGGGTGGGTCGACGCTCATGACCCCCGCTGTGAGAGGCTCGGATCGCCCGCGCTCCGCATCACGTCCGAGGTTCCCCGCCGGAGTCCCTCCGTCCTCGAAAAACCCGGTCGCTACGACTCCGACTTCGGGTTTCCGCCCTTCGCTCGAAAGAGCCTTTCGACCGCCCACCACGGCGCGGAGAGAGCGGCTTCGAGTGGGCCGCGGGGAAGGACGAGCCTCCACAATGTGCATACGAGAATCGCGGAGAGCATGAACGCGGCGACGGTGAAGGTCGCCTCCGGTACGGTTTCGCGCCGGAGGAGTTCCTCGTTCGCGTGGAGGAGGATGAGGTGTCCGACGTACACGGTGAGGGCGAGTTGCCCGGTGGCGACGAGGGGCCACGTTATTTTCGGAAGGAGGTCGGCGATGAGGAGAGCCGCGGCGAGGGTCGCGGTCGCCGCGCCGACGGCTCCGAGCATCCAAAGCGGCATTTGGCTGTGCGCGTCGGCGGAGAGGAGGTTCGAGAGTCCGGCGTTCTCCGGGTTCCTCGGCGGGCCGACGAGCGTCTCCCCGTACCGGGCGACGAGCGCGTTCGAGACGTACGGCGCGGCGAGGGCGGCGGCGAGTCCGATCCAAAGCATCCACAATCGCGTCGAGACGGCGCGGAGGTTCCGGCTCCCGAGCCACATCCCGAAGAGGAGCGGTGCCGACCACGTGACGAGCGGATACGCCCCGGAGAGAAGTATATCCCCGACAATGTTCCCAAAGGGATCCCCGAGTGTCGCCGGGTCTTCGACGAACCACTCCGGCGACACGTCCCGGATGGCGACGTACACGAGCGGTCCGAGGACGAACGCGGCCGCCGCGCACACGAAAAGCCATCGACTCGACAAACCCAAAACAAGCGCGGCGAGGAGGAAATACACGGCGTAATATTGAAGGATGACGAGAACGCCGTGGTCGAGACCTTGAAGCCATAGCCCGATCGGCAAAAGCAAAGCCCCCCGAACCACGAGCCGCCCGCGAGCGCGCCATCCCGAACGCCCCCTCGAAAGAAGCGCCCCCCCGACTCCGGCGAGGAGGGCGAAAAGGATCGAAGCCCTCCCGAGTACGACTCCATACACGTCGCCGCCGAGGCTCTCGGGCATCGGGGTCGGCCCGAAGTGGGCCATGACCATCCCGAGCACCGCGAGGGCGCGGGCCGCGTCGAGGCCGCCGAGGCGGGCGCGGCGAGGCCGGGGATGTTTCGCCGTTTCCATGACCCCGATACCGTACCATCGGAAAGAGCGGGAGTCGGGAGGTCGCATCACTCCGCCTTCGGCTCCGCTCGCTTCGGGAGTGGGGAAACGCAAGAAGCGGAAATTCACGCCGACATCGCCGCCGCCGAACCCGCCGAGAGTTCATCGAGCGGAAAGGCGAAAGTCCCGCGAAAGAAGAAGAGAGGTTCCCGGCCCCCGAAGCGAGCGTCAGCGAGCGGCTCCCGACTTCCCGGAGCGGAGCCGAAGGCGGCGAAGCCGGGTACGGAGGAACCTCACGAACATGCTTCTTCGAAGGTTTCGGCGGAGCGACCGTGAAGCGTGTCGCCGTAAAAAGTCCGCCATGTTTCGGGGAGGAACGGGTCGAGGGGCGTGACGGACGCGGTTCCCCGGCTTTCCGAGGCGCGGCCTCCGTCGGGGCCGTATACGCCGCCGAACGCTCCGAAGGTCGCCTCAGGATACGCGCCGATTTGGTTCGCGCTCGCGAGGTACACGGCGTTGTCGAGGGCGCGGGCGGCGCATGCGAGGTCGTATTGAGGCCGCCACGGATCACGCCACGCCGCGGGCGCGAGGACGAGTTCGGCTCCGTTCTCCGCCGCCTCTCGAATCGTCTCGGGGTGGCCGATGTCCCAGCAAATCACGAGCGCGACGCGCATGCCTCCGGCTTCGACGACCGGAAGCTCCGTGCCGGGTGTGAAGACGCGGTGTTCGGGGGTCGTCTCGACGAGGTTCCTTTTGCGGTATGTGAGGAGCGGGCCTCCGCTCCCCGGCCCGACGAGGTTCGCGCTTGTCGCCGTCCCGCCTCCGGGAAGGCTCTCCGGGAAACCGTATGCGATGAAGACGTCGAGTTCGTGGGCGAGGGCCGAGAGCCGCCACACGCTCATCCCGTGCTCGGCATCCTCGGCATGGCGCGATATATTTTCGAGGTCGGAGTATCCCGAGGTGAAGAGTTCGGGGAGGACGATGTATTTTATGGACGGGTCGTCGTGCTTCACGCGATGTATCTCCTCCTCGGCCATGCGGAGGTTCGCTTCGAGGTCGCCGGGCTTCGGCCCGAGATTCAATGAGGCGACGGACGGGAACGACGCTCCGGGCGACGGCTCACCGCCGGGCTTCGCCGGGGATCTCTCGACGAGATAAACATTCGGGGCGCCTCCGTCGAGGCCGCCGGGGATCACTCGCACCAAATTCGCCTCCCTCCTTCTTCGCGTGGCGTGTTCGGGAATATTAGTTCTCCGGCGTGTATTTCCGCATCGGCCCGAGGGAGGAAGATTTTCGGGGCGGTGGCTCTTCGCGTTGTACGGCGGGGGGAATTCGCGTGCGATTGTGAGTTCGGCACGTCGTTCGCCGAAAAGCATCTCCATTGCTGCTATCATATGCTTATCGTGATCGCGGAAAATCCCCCGGAGGGACGAAAACACGGTTCATCGCCAACTCCACCGCCGGGCGACCGCGCCGCGATATTCCATAGTCGGAAATCCCCGAGAGGAGAATAAAAAAGCATGTGCGGAATCGTCGCCGGATACGGCGGACTCGACCTTGACATCGCCTCCGAAATGCTCGAACGCATCACCCACCGAGGCCCGGACGACACAGGCAGCGTGGAGGTCGCCGGAAACTGGCTCGGCCACCGCCGCCTCTCCATCGTGGACGTGTCCGGCGGAAAACAACCGCTCTCGACGGAGAACGGAAAGGGCAAACTCTTCCTCGTCGGGAACGGCGAAATCTATAACCACGCCGCGCTCCGCGAGACCCTCCCGGACGTGGATTTCAAAACGAACTCGGACAACGAGGTCGCCCTTCAAGTCGTCGCCCACCGCGGCAAAGACGCCGTCGCCGAGCTTCGCGGAATGTTCGCGTTCGCCATCGCCGGAGAGGACGGGAGCTTCCTCGCCGCCCGCGACCCGGTGGGGATAAAGCCGCTTTACTGGGCGGAGCAGGAAGACGGACACGTCCAGTTCGTCTCCGAGCTCCACGCCTTCGACGAGGAGTACCAGCCGGAGGTTCGCGTGTTTCCGCCGGGACATTATTGGACGCCGGAGGACGGGCTCACCCGCTTCGCGTACGCCGTTCCCCGCGACCGCGAACGCCTCCACAAATTCGAGGGGCCGTCGGAGGCGGGGGCGGACATCCCCGACGACATCCTCGCGAAGGTCCGCGACCAAGTCATAAAAACAACCGAGGGGCAAATGATGGGCGACGTCCCCGTCGGGGTGTTCCTCTCCGGCGGCCTCGACTCGACGCTCATCGCCGCCATCGCGGCGAGATGGTACGAAAAGCGCGGCGAGAAACTAAAGACCTTCGCCGTCGGCCTCGAAGGCTCGCCCGATCTCGAAGCCGCCCGAGAAGCCGCCGAATACCTCGACACCGAGCACCACGAGAGCATATACACCGCCGAAGAAGCCCTCGACGCCGTGCCGAAGGTCGTGCGTACCATCGAGAGCTTCGACCCCTCGCTCGTGAGGAGCGCGGTTCCGAACTATATCCTCGCGGAGTTCACGGCAAAGCACGTCAAAGTCGTCCTCACCGGCGAGGGCGCGGATGAAATTTTCGCCGGATACGAATATCTCGACCGCTTCAAGACCGAGGACGAACTCCACGACGAGCTTGTGCGGACCATCGAGGGGCTTCACAATCTCAACCTCCAAAGATGCGACCGGGTGACGATGGCGCACGGCCTCGAAGCGCGGGTTCCGTTTTTGGAGCTCGACATGATCGAGCTCGGACTCGCGCTTCCGGCGGGATGGAAGCTCGCCGGGGAGGGGCAAATGGAGAAGCGGCTCCTCCGGTACGCCTTCGACGGCTGGCTCCCGGAGGATCTCCTCTGGCGGAAGAAGTCGCAGTTCGGCGACGGCTCGGGCGCGTCCTCCGTCCTCAAAAAGCGGATGGAGGAAAGCATCTCCGAAAAAGAGTTCGAGGAGACAAAGGACGAGACCGTCCCCCCGCTCCGAACCCGCGAAGAGGCGGCGTATTACAAAATCTTCGCCGAGGTTCTCGGGGACATACGGACGAAGAACACCATCGGGCGCTTCGCGACGGCGTAAAAAAACGGGAGTCGGGAGGCACTCGCTTCGTCTCCGGCTCCGCTCGTTTCGGGGGTCGGGATGTTCCCGACTCCCTCTCTTTTGGCGCCGGGCGCGTGGTTTCGACCTTCATCTTTTCCGAACCTCCGAAGCGGGGCTGCGGGCGGAGCGGAGCCTCGATTCCCGGCCGATTTTTCGGGAAGGCGTGGTCTTTCCGGGGTCCGCACTAGCGCGACTCGTTTCGGCCATATACGATGCGGCTATGAGAATAGCTCTTGCACAGGTTGACCCCATACTCGGAGACGTCAGCGCGAACATCGAAAAAGCGGCGGAGGCAGTCCGGGAGGCGAAGTCCCTCGGCTCCGACCTCGTCGTCTTCCCGGAACTGAGCCTGACCGGATACTCTCTCGGCCAAGTCAGCGACGAGGTCTCCCTCGACATAAACAACGACGAGCGGATAAAAGAGCTTTTGGCGGAGGCCGGGGACACCTCGCTCCTCCTTTGCTTCCACGAGGACGACGGCGGCGTGAGGACGTACAACAGCGCGGCGTACTTCGAGGACGGACACCTCCTCCATCTCCACCGGAAACTTTATCTCCCGACGTACGGCCACTTCGAGGAGCGGAAGCACTTCGCTCCGGGGCAACGCATGCGCGCCTTCACGACGAAGCACGGACGGATGGCGGCGCTCATATGTAACGATGCCTGGCAGCCGACGCTCGGTTTCCTCGCCGTCCAAGACAGCGCGCGCGTCCTCCTCGTCCCGACGAACAGCGCGGACTCGCGCTTCCCCGGCGACATGGACACGACGGAATACTGGCACGACATAACGAGTTTCTACGGTCGGATGTACGAATGCTACGTCGTCTTCGTGAACCGCGTCGGAACCGAGGGCGACCTCGCGTTCTGGGGCAACTCCCACGTCGCGGATCCGATGGGAAACCTCATGGCCGAAGCCCCCCTTTACAAAGAAACCCTCATAACCGCCGACCTCGACCTCGGAAGCGTCCTTCAAAGAAGAAGGCGCGTTCCGCTCCTCAGGGAAGCCCGCCTCGGCCTCCTCAGCCGCGAGATGAACCGCCTCTCCGACGAGGGCGGGGATTTGTAAAGACGCTTCGCGTCTTTACGCATGCCAGCGTCTCAGCCAGTCAGCATTTCAGCTTTTTGTTCGCATGCGTTCGCCTCCGAACCGGAGTTCCGGCTTCGGGTTTTGCTGACTGGCTGAGAGCGAAGCGGGCTACGAATATTCGCGCATCACTTCGAGGAAGGCCCGAAGGTTTACAGAGTCGTCGTCGCGTCGCCACGCGGCGGCGAGCTTCAATATCGGGGAAGGCTCCGTCAGGCGCTTGAAGACGACGCCCGGCTGAAAGACCGTCACGAGCGGCTTGGCGACTATGCCGACTCCGACGCCGGAGGCGACCATCCGGTACGTCGTCGCCCCGGAGTAAAGTTGCGGCTCGTTCCTTTGCACGAGGTTCGGGACGAAGCCGGCCTCGCGGCAGCAATCCACGACGTAATCGTAGCATTTCGGGTGAAAGCGGCGCGAGAAGAGGATGATGCGCTCCTCGGATAGCTCGCTCATGCGAATCTCGTCCCTCCCGGCGAGGCGATGATCCATCGGCAGCGCGGCGACGAGTTCGATGTCGAGGACGACCTCGCTCTCCAATGCCTCGTCCTCCACGGGCGCGAGCATGAACCCGATGTCGAGGTTCCCGTCGCGAAGCGCGTCCACCTGCTGCAAAGTTTGCTGGAGCGTGAAAAGCTCCTCCTCCTTTAACTCGATGTACGAGTATCGCCGCTGAAACGCCTGCAAAATATGGGCCACGGGCGTGTGGTTCGCATACTCCGGGAAGCCCACGCGCAGATAACTCTCCTCCGCGCCCCCCGCCTCCCGCGACGCCCGCGTCGTCTGCTCGACCTGGACGAGTATCTTCCGCGAGCCTTCCAGAAAAACCTTCCCGGCCTCCGTAAGCTCGATGCCGTGGCCGTTGCGGATGAAAAGCGAAACGCCAAGCTCCACTTCCAGCTTCCTTATTTGCTGGCTGAGAGCGGGCTGCGAGAGATATATCCTCCCCGCCGCCCGGCTGAAATTCAGCTCCTCGGCGACCGCCACGAAATACCGTATATGCCTCAGTTCCATAAACTGCCCCGATTGTATGCCACATGCCCCACGACTTGTATACGCCGACCCGCTATTGCCGAATCGAATATATGACTATAAGCCGCGCTTATGGAAGGCGTGGCGAAATGTATTGGACGTAACGTATGCGACCTTTTAGATTCCGGTCATGGATAATAATTATGAAGTCATCGTCATTGGTTGTGGAGGACTCGGCTCGGCGGCGTTGTACCGTCTCGGAAAGGAGCTCGGCTCTTCGGTTCTCGGCATCGAGCAATTCAAGCTCGGCCACGTCCGGGGAGCCTCACAGGATCACTCACGCATCATCCGCCTCGCGCAGCATCAATCCGAGTACGCCGCCCTCGCCCCCCACGCTTATGAGGCATGGGACGAGGTCGAGAAGGAATCGGACATAAAGCTCCTCACGAAGACGGGCGGCCTCGTCATCGAAGCGACGGCGGAGCGCGACGCATCGAAGACCGGGACGCGGAACATCGAAGGATACGTCGCGGCCTTCGAGGAGTTCGGCTTCGACTACGAGCTTCTCGACGCCGACGAGCTTGTGTCGCGGTGGCCGCAATTCCGGCTCGAAGGCTCCGAGCGGGCGATCTTCCAGAAAGACTCCGGCATCGTGGACGCCGCGAAGGCGAACGCCACCCATGTCGCTCTCGCCCGCGCCCACGGAGCGGAGATCCTCGAAGAAACGCCCGTCCGTTCCATCCGTCCGAACGGCGAAGGGGTGGAAGTCGTCACGGACCATCGGACTTTCTTCGCCGACCGGGTCGTCGTTGCGAGCGACACATGGACGAACGAGGTCCTCGCGGGAGCGGGGGCGTACGTTCCGCTCACCGTCACGCAGGAACAGGTTACGTACTATGCGACGCCGAACCTCCACGAGTTCTCGCCGCGTCGCTTCCCGGTCTTCATGTGGCACGGGGAGCATAATTTCTACGGGTTCCCGGTTTACGGCGAGGTCGCGACGAAGATGGGGCAGCACATGGGTGGATTGCCTTCGCCCGTCACGGGGGACACGCGGACGTTCGACCCCGACCCGGTGCGCCAGCTTCGATACCGCGGGTTCCTCGAACGGCGCATACCTCGCTTCCTCGGGCCGGAGATGTACACGAAGACGTGTTTGTACACCGTGCCGCCGGATCAGAATTTCATCCTCGGCGCTTTGCCGGATCACCCGCAAATATCCGTCGCGGTCGGGGCGGGCCACGCGTACAAATTCGCGGCCCTCATCGGCGACATCCTCCGCGACCTCGCGATGGACGGGGGGAGCCGGCACCCCATCGAGGCGTTCCGCATAGACCGGCCCGCCCTCACCGACCCCGCCTTCGCGCAAACCTTCCACGTATAAGGACGACTATGGACAACCTCACGAACCTTTTGCAAAAACGGACTCCGGGAAAGAGCCTCCCCCGCGAGTTTTACACGGACGAAGACATCTTCGCCGAGGAGATGGAGCGCATCTTCCACTCGAACTGGCTCTTTGCCGGAGCCTCGTGCGAGATCCCGAACCCCGGCGACTATTTCACCCTCCCCGTCGGCGACGAGTCCCTCATAATCATCCGCGACAAAAACGGCGACATCCACGCCCATTTCAACGTATGCCGCCACCGCGGCTCGAAGATCGCCACCGAAGAACGCGGCTGCGCGAAAGCGCTCGTCTGCCCGTACCACCAATGGGTGTACGCCCCCGACGGGAAACTAACGAACGCCCGCCTCATGGGCGACACCTTCCGCCCCGAAGAATACGCTTTGCGGAAGGCCCACATCCGCGAGGCGGCGGGCCTCATCTTCGTGTGCGTCTCGGACGACGCGCCGGACTTCGGCCCGATGCTCGACGCCATCGAGCCGCAACTCCGAGCGCACGGCCTCGATAACGCCAAAGTCGCAGCCCGCCATAACTACGAGGTCCGGGCGAACTGGAAGGTTCTCGTCGAGAACAACCGCGAATGCTATCACTGCCGCGTGAGCCACCCGGAATTTTGCATGTCGAACTACGACCTCGGACTCCCCGGCGACACCCGAGGCGACGCGGAATATTATTCGCTCCTCGACAGCGAATACGAGCGGTGGGAAAACCTCGGCCTCTCCCCGAAGGAGGTCAATTTCCCGGACGGCGACCCGCACCGAATCTCCCGCCTCCCGCTAAAAGAAGGCTTCCTCACAGAGAGCCTCGACGGAAACCTCGTCGCGCCATTGATGGGCGATTTCGAGAGTCCCGACGGCGGGAGCCTCCGCATCATCACGCTCCCCAATTTCTGGGGCCACGCGAACTGCGACTACGCCATGACGACGAGGCTCCTCCCGATAAGCCCCGACCTCACCCGCGTGGAAGTCACCTTCTTCGTGGACGAGGAGGCCGTCGAAGGAAAAGATTACGACCCCGGAACGGTCGCGCATGTGTGGAAGATGACCTCGGAGCAGGATTGGGAACTCTGCGAGAACAACCACGCCGGGATAAAGTCCCTCGCCTACGAACCCGGCCCCTTCTCCACCCTCACCGAAAGCTCCGTCGAGTCGTTCGTGGTGTGGTATCTCGGGCGGCTCGAAGGAGCGGCCCGAGCGGCGCGTCCGGTGGCGAGGTCGGCGTGAAGCTCGCTGTCGCCCGCGCTGTCAGCCGTCAGCTTTTTCCGGCGACCCCCGCTGGCGAAGTCGCGGCGTTCGTGAAGCGGTGAGTCCCACCGGGTGAGGGTCGTGTTCGGAACGCGACTCTCGCCGCCGGACGGTTTTTAGCTGACGGCTGATCGCTGAATGCGCGGGCGACAGCGAGCTTATCTCGACGTTTCGAGAACGGGAGCGAGAAGCTCTTCGATGGGGGTTCTCGCCGCGTCCTCCACGGGCCGTGAGAGATAGAAATTGGCGTGGTACGAACCTTCGGATTCTTTGCCTTCGGTGTCCACGCCCATCTTCTCGAGTTCGCCGATGACGTATTCGTGTTCCTCGGTGTCGGCGAAGCGGCGTTGTATGAAGGTGTGGGTGTCGAGCTTTTCGGTGGCGAGACCATGTTTGGAGAGGGTTTCGGCGATGTCGTCGTATGAGACCCACCGGAGCGCGAGCGAGGCGACCCACGGCGCGCCCTCCATGCTCCCGAGGAGGTGGTCGAAGGTCTTCTCGGAGATGTACCCGATGCCGCCCGTGACGGTGAGGAGATCGGTGCGGCGTATGGCGCGTTCGAGCGCGTCGCTCGCGGGTTCGTCTTCAAGGTTCTCGGCGAAGCCCGCGTCGAGGAGGCCGGCCCTCGCCCCGTATGCGACCGCGTTCTCGGCGAAATCCACGCCGACCACTCGCGGGTGGTCGTCCTTCTTCCGTGCCGCATAAAAAGCCTTGTCCGAGACGGCGAGTTCGTTGCTCGAAACCCTCGCCGCTTCTTCGGAGCGGTATCGGTCGTAAAGGTCGTCGAGCGTGATGTCGTATTTGAGAAGGGCGGCGTTAATTCCGTATGAACAGCACACGTCCACTATATTGAACGGGTCGTCCGCGTCGCGGGCCTTCCCCTTCGCCTCGATCAAGCACGAGAAAAGGCGGCTTCCATGCTCGGGGGCTTTGTAATCGAACGCCCCGAGCTCCGTGAAATAAGCGCGGGGATCCTCCATATCGTAAATATCGTCGAAACTCGCCTTGCCGGATTTTTGGTGGTGCGTGTCATTGTCGGGCATACTCGAAAAACCTCCAGTCGAAAACGCATTAACGAACAAGAAAGCTAAACTCGAACCTCGTGAACCGCCCCTTCGCAGATAGCCAAAGCGAACTTCCGCCCGCCAGTACATGCCGGAAGACTATAGCGAGTATGCCCATCCCACGCAAGCTACGAACATTACTTAACCCCCGATTCCGAAGGCGCCCCACCGACGCCGAATCCGCGCCTCGATGCGGATTTCACTCCACCGGAGAAAAGATTCTCAAAACCTTTTCAAACCCGGAAAAGACTCCCGAGTCCCTCCCGAACCTTATCGTCCCCGGCGAGGCGCATCGCCTCCCGATACGTCGCCTGATTCGCCGTTATGACGGGCTTCCCGACCGCGTCCTCGATCTCCTCGAGCCACGCCGCGCTGTGAAGCGCCGTGTCCGGCATGAGAAGAACATCCGCCGACCCGTCATCGTTCCCGACCGCGAGTTCGAGAACCGCCTCCCGACCGAGCGTCCCGACCTCGGCGGCAGTAATGATCCCTCGAGTCCCCACCCGAACGACGGATACACCTCCGATTTCCAGGAATTTCTCGAAAAGCCGCGCGATGTCCTCGGGATACGTCGCCGCGACGGCGGCCCTCTCCACCCCGAGCTTTTTCGCCGCGCTCACGAACGCGAAGGCGGTCGTCGAGGCGGGTACACTGAGTGCTTCTTCGAGGGCTTCGGCTTGGCGCATCGCGCCGTCCCACCCGAGGACGAAGCTCGCGCTCGTCGAAGACCACACGACCGAATCCACGCCTCGTTGTTCGAGAACCTTCGCCCCTTCGAGGAGGCGCGGAAGGGAACCCATGTCGCTGAGAGCCTCCACCGTGTGGGCATCCTCGCCGATGGAGGTGTGGACGAGTTCGGCGCGGGTTCCGGTCATTTCGGCGAGGCGTGGATAGTCGTCCTCGGCGGCGAAACCGGGGTACAAAAAGCCGAGTTTCACGCGGTTCGTCTCATCGTTCGGCAAAACTTTCTCCTTCATTTTGGATATTTGGTCGCGCAATGTGAAACAGCGTGCCACAATATGCATTGAAATGTGAAACGTCGTCGGGAGGTGAAACCGTGATCGAGGTCAATTTGACGGGGAAGGCGGTTCTCGACGACTTCTCGGGCGAGGTCGGAATCGGGATAATAACGCCCTTCGACCTCGTCCTCGACCGCGAATATTGGCGGTGGCTGCCGGAGAACGCCTCGCTCCATGTAACGCGCACCCCCACCGTCGAGCTCCCCGTCGGCATCGAGTTCGCCTCGCTCGTGAGCCAGGCGGCGGTCGTGATGCGGGCGGTGAAAGACCTCGCCATCGCCGCCCCCGAGGTCATAGCGTACGCATGCACCTCGGGGAGCTTCGTCGAGGGCGTCGCGGGCGAGGCACGCCTCCGGGCCGCGATGGAGGAGGCGGGCGCGAAGCGGGCGATCACCGCGAGCGGCGCGCTCCTCACGGCCCTCGAAGCCCTCGACGTGAAGCGGGTCGCGGTCGGAACCCCGTACGACGGAGAGGTGACGGAGAAGCTCTCGCGGTTCCTCGGCGAGGCGGGATACGACACGGTGTCGAACGCATACCTCGGCCTCACGGGCGACATCTTCCGGGTGAGCGCGGATTCGGTGCGCGCCCTCGCGCTCGCCGCCGACCGACCCGACGCCGACGCGGTGTTCCTTAGCTGCACGAACCTCCGAACTTTCCGCATCCTCCCCGATCTCGAAGAGGAACTCGGAAAACCCGTCCTCTCCGCCAACCAGGTTACGATGTGGGCCGCCCTCCGCGCCGCCGGACTCGCCAACGAGTGGGAAGTCCCGCCGCCGTCGCCGCTCGCTGTCGCTCGCCGGGAGTCGGGAGCCGCTCCGCTCCACGTCGCTTCGGGAGTCGGGGGCCGGGAAAAGCTGTGACGGGCGAAGCCCCCGCGAAAGAGGCGCGACCGTTCTCACAACGAGCGTCGGGCGCGACGGGGATCGGCGACCCAACGGGGATGAATGAGGAAAGAACCCGTACGAGACGATGGCCGTCGGCTCCTCCCCATCCGACGCCTCATACCGAGTCGGCGATCGGGTTCCGTCGTTTACGAGTTCGCGGAGTTTCGTGAGATCTCTTCGCTCGCGCCCGGCTTCGCAACGCATCCATTTCACCGATCTCACGACCTCGCGTACGCTCGAAGGCACGAAGTGGCCGTTCGGATTCCGTATCACGGCGGTTTGACGGGGTGGGATGCACGTGTCGAAGTCGTCCGAAACGACCTTTCCCGAACCACATGCACACGCCACGATCCCACCGGAAACCGCGCCATGCCGAACGAGACGAGACGCTTCCTCCGAAACCGACGAACCACCGATCATACCGAGTCCGGGCGATCGGTGGTGGGCTTCCCTCCGAGGAGCGCATCTTCGCGAACGCACGGCTCTCCACCCGGACTCGGTATCACGGGCGAAGACGCGGAAGAGTCGAGGGAAACGAAATCAAGAACCCCCCGGCTCTCGGTTCACACGTAGATCATGCACCGCGTCGGAGAGGTGTTTGTCTATGAGGTCGAGGGTTCTCGCTTCGTCGCCCCGGCGCATGGCTTCGAGGAGGCTCCGGTGCTCCTCGACGAGGCGTTCGTGCGCCGGATATGCGGGTTCGAGCTGCGAGAGGCATATCCGTGTCTCGGCGGCGAGGGTTCCGAACATCCTCACGAGCCTCCCGCTCCCCGACGACGCGACGAGGGTTTCGTGGAAGCGGAGGTCGAGGGTCGTTAGCTCAGACCACTCGACCGTTCCGGCGGCCTCGGACATGCGGGCCGTCAAATCTTCGAGTTCTTCGAGGTGGGCCGCCTCGCCGGAGCGCATCAAAATCCTCGCGGCCTCTTTCTCGATAACGCCGCGGGCGAAGTATATGTCAGCGAAATCTCCCTCGCCGAGCGAGATGACGCACACGCCCCGGTTTCGGCGGTTCGTGAGGAGACCTTCCTGAATGAGACGTTGCATCGCCTCCCTCACCGGGCCGCGGCTCACCCCGAGCCGGGCCGCGAGGTGCGCCTCGCCGAGCGGAGATCCCGGCTCGAACGTGCCGTCTATGATCCTCTCCCGTATCCTCGCGGCGATGATCCCCGCTGTGCTTTCCCATCCGACCGGCTCCAATTTCTCCATGCCCCGAACCACGCCGCCTCCCGGAATCCCGTCCATAGTCTTCCCGCTTTCGCGGAATTGTTGACAATCCTACAATACATGCGTACCGTGCGTGGGGAGCGAGGAACCGAGGGAGGGATCGATGGGGAAAGGAAACGCCGCGAAGAAAAACACCCGCCCCATCCTCGCCATCCTCGGCGCGGCGAAGGAAGACCCGCCGCCGAACATCGAGACGGTGATGGGGAACGCGGAGGTTCGCTTCGCCCCGGACGGCGAGACATTGAAAAGCATCCTCCCCGGAGTGGAGGCGCTCTTCATATGGGACTTCCGGGCGAGCGAGCTTCGGGATGCGTGGAGCTTCGCGGACGAGCTTCGGTGGGTTCATGTCGCGGGGGCGGGCGTGGACGCGGCATTATTCCCGGAACTTGTCGAAAGCGGGGTCGTCGTGACGAACTCGCGGGGCGTCTTCGATCGATCCATCGCCGAATATGTCGTCGGGACGATGCTCGTATTCGAGAAGGATCTTCTCCGGACGCTCACGCTCCAAAGACGAAAAGAATGGAGGCACCGTGAGAGTGGGATGCTCTCCGGGAAGACGCTCCTCGTCGTCGGGGCGGGGCCGATCGGGCGCATGATCTCGACTCTCGCGAAAAACCTCGGCATGAAACCGTCCGCCGTCGCGAGAACCGCGAAACCCGAAGACCCCGACTTCGAGCGCGTTTTCGCCCACGAAGAACTCGACGCCGCCCTCCCCCACGCCGACTATGTCGTCATCGCCGCCCCCCTCACCGACGAGACGAGGGACATGTTCGGCGCCGAACAGTTCGGGAGGATGAAATCCGAAGCGAGGCTCATAAACATCGGTCGCGGAAAAATAGTGGACGAAGCCGCCCTCACCGCCGCTCTCCGAGAAAAGAAAATCTCCGGCGCGGCCCTCGACGTGTTCCGGGAGGAGCCGCTCCCGCCGGAAAGCCCGTTGTGGGAGATGGACGAGGTCATCATCTCGCCGCACATGTCCGGGGACTTCGTCGGGTGGACGAACGCGCTCGGCGAACTCATCGCGGAGAATTTCCGGCGGTGGAGCGAGGGCGAAGAACTTTTCAATATCGTGGACAAGGAGCGGGGGTATGGTCGCTCCGCTCCTTCGTCGCTTCGCTCCGGGGAGTCGGGAGCCGTGTCGCCTCGCGACGCTTCGGGAGTCGGAAAGAGAGATGATGGGTGAAGCGTCCGCCACCGAAGCCCCCGCCGGGTTCATCGAAAGCTCATCGAGCGGGAAGGCGTGAGTGTGGAAATAACGAAAGTCGAGAAAACCCCGACTCCCGAAACGAGCGTCCGCGAACGGCTCCCGAAGCGAGCGAAGCGGAACGCTGAGCGACGCGACCTCCCCACTCCCGGTATTTTGGAGGTTTCATGAATGACCCGACGCGCATGACCGCCGCCGAGCTTCTCGGGCTTTATCGCTCCCGCGAACTTTCGCCCGTCGAGGCGACTCGGGCGGTTTTGGAACGCATCGAAGCCCACAACGACCGCGTGAATGCTTTTTGCCTCGTGGACGCGGACGCGGCCCTCGAAGCGGCCCGGTCTTCGGAGGAGCGATATTCGAGAGGCGAGCCGAAGGTAAGGCTCGACGGGGTTCCGACTTCCATAAAGGACGTTTTCCTCACTCGCGGGTGGCCGACGCTCCGTGGCTCAAAGGCGATCAGCCCGAAGGGGCCGTGGGAGGACGACGCGCCGCTCGTGGCCCGGCTTCGGGAGAATGGGGCGGTTCTTCTCGGGAAGACGACGACGCCGGAGCTTGGCTGGAAAGGCGTCACGGACTCCCCCCTCACGGGGATCACGAGGAACCCGTGGGATGTGTCGAAGACGCCCGGCGGTTCTTCCGGCGGCTCGGCGGCGGCGGTCGCGCTCGGGATGGGGCCGCTTTCGGTGGGGACGGACGGCGGCGGGTCGGTGAGGATTCCGGCGGCTTTCTCGGGGATTTTCGGTTTGAAGCCGAGTTATGGGCGTATACCATTGTGGCCGCCGAGTCCGTTCGGCTCGCTCTCGCACGCCGGGCCGATGGCGAACACCGTCGCCGACGCCGCGCTCATGCTCGATATGCTTTCGGAACCGGATTCGCGCGACGCGACCGCGCTTCCATATAAAAAAGTCGCGTATTCGGAAGGGGTCGAGGGCGGTGTGACGGGGCTTCGAGTCGCTTTCAGCCCGAACCTCGGGTATGTGGATGTGGACTCGGAGGTGGCCGAAGCGGCGGAAAAAGCGGCCCGTGCTTTCGAGGAAATGGGGGCGATCGTCGAGGAAACGAACCCCGGCTTCGAAGATCCGGTGGAGTGTTTCAACGCGCATTGGTTCACGGCGGCGGCGAACTTTGTCGGCCATTTCGAGGAGGGGAAGCGCGAACTCATAGACCCGGGACTCGAAGAGGTCGTGGCGGCGGGCGAAAGATATTCCGCGCTCGAATACCTCGCCGCCGCCGAGGCGCGGGCCGAGCTCGGGCTTCGCATGAGCCTCTTCCATGAGGCGTATGACCTCCTCCTCACCCCGGCGATGCCGATTCCGGCATTCGAAGCGGGGCGGAATGTTCCCGAAGATTCTCCGCATCGGCAATGGATGAGTTGGACGCCGTTTTCGTATCCGTTCAACCTCACGCAGCAACCGGCGGCGAGCGTGCCGTGCGGGTTTACGGAGTCGGGGATGCCCATCGGGCTTCAAATCGTCGGCGGGAGATACGAAGACGCGCTCGTGCTTCGAGCTTCGCATGCGTACGAGACGGCGCGGCCATTGGATCGAAGGCCACCGGAGAAATAAACGAATCGGAAGGGAGTTTTCATGGAGGAACGGTTCATCGAGATACGGCTCGAAAAGAGGGATGTCTCGTGCGTGGCGAAGATGCTCGACGATTTGGCTCCGCGGACGTGCGAGGCGGTGTGGAACGCGCTCCCTCTCGGCGGGGATGCGTACCACGCGAAGTACGCGAGGAACGAGATATACGGGCTTCTTCCGGCGTTCGCCGAGAAAGACCCGGGCCGGGAGAACACCACGATCACACCGATACCCGGCGACGTAGTGTATTTCTCGTTCGAGCCGTGGCAACTCGTGACCGGCTCGCACGGCTATGACGAGTCGGACAATTTGCGCGACCTCGACTCCATCGTGGATCTCGCGCTTTTTTACGAGCGGAACAATCTTCTTCTCAACCCGGATTACGGATGGGTTCCCGCGAACGTCTTCGCCACGATCACCGACGGCCTCGACGCCATCGCCGCAGCCTCGCAAGATATGTGGAAGAAAGGCGTGGAAGGGGAGCGAATCACGTTCGCCCGGCTGGAAAAATAGAGTTTCTTCGTTTTTCCGGCGATACACATGCACTTCGGAGGTGGTGATTGATTCCCGGAGCGGAGTGGTTCGCTGCCGGGCGCGTGGATCGCCGGAAGTTCGACGAATACCTCCTCGACCCCGAACACCCCGATGGCAGACACAAACTCCGGCTTTGGCGAAGCGTCTTTGGCGTCGGTGAAGGTGAAGGTCGTCTCCTCGAACGGCTCATACGAGAGCAAATCGGGCGTGGCATCGTGACGGAGAAGCCGCCACGCACCGATCTCCGCCGCTTCGAGGTTTTGATCGAGGACTTCGAGACGGCGAAGAACACCGAACCGATGATAACGGCATGGGTGTCGGAGCACGGCGACTGGCGGCGGATCACACCCCGATTCATCACAGCGTATCCGGTGGTGCGCTAAAATCGAAAGATAATGCACGAAGCGAAAGACATCCGAGAATTTGAGGAACTCGAAGTCATCGAGCTTCCCTCCGACGTGTCGTCTCTCGGGGTTCGAGCCGGACACCCGGCGACCATCGTGGACAAAAGCTCCTACGGAGTTCTCACGGTGGATGTCTCCGACGGCGAGGGAAGAACGCTCGACCTTCTCGATGTGGCGACGGCTCCCGATCTGAAGGTGATCGGACGCTGGCACCTCGGCTCCACCACCTGAATTTCCACCTCCCTCACGACACCGTACAAGATCGCCGCTCAAGACCTCCACCCGACGCTGCCACCATCACCGACGGCCTCGACGACATCGCCGCGGCCTCGCAGGATATGTGGAAGAAAGGCGCGGAAGGGGAGCGAATCACGTTCGCCAGGCTCGAGAGATAGCCGCCGATCTTTTGTCGGGGAGGATCATGCCATCTTCCCCGCCCACGAAACTTTCGCGGGGTCGCGTCAAAGTATATTGCGAGTCTGGCTCGCCTCGCCGTATTCGAGGGCGAACTCGTCGAGGTTCGACTGCGAAATCCTCCGGGCCGCCTCCCTCGGGCTTCCCTCCCCCCTCTTCCACGCGGCCATGATCTCCGATACGGCGCGGCGCATTTCCTCCGAGAGCTTCCCGAATGCTTCCTCCGGCTCGGCGGTTATGTCCCCAAAGAGCGTCCACCACGCCCATCCGACCGCCCCCGCGTTCACGATGAAATCCGGGATGACGGGGATGTTTCTTTCGAGAAGCCTCGCCTCGGCCTCCGCCGTCGTCGGGACGTTCGCTGCCTCGACGATGATCTCCGCGTTCACGAGTTCGCAGTTTTCGGCGGTGATGGCGTACGAAACGGCGGCGGGGACGAGCACCTCGGCCTCGATGGAGAGCCACTCCTCGACGGGAAGTTCTCCGTCTTTTTCCCGGAGCGCGGCCCGGTTTATTTCCCCGTACTCCGTTCTCGCCTTCAATAAACGCTCCACGTCGAGGCCGTCCGGGTTTACGATGGCTCCTTTCGCGTCCACGACGCCGACGACTTTGACGCCCATCCGGTCGAGGTACCTCGCCGTCGAGCCGCCCATCGAGCCGAAACCTTGAACGACGGTCCGCGCCCTCCCGTCCGGCCATCCGAGGCTTTCGATGGCCGCCCTCGCAGCCTCGGCGACGCCGTATCCGCCGATGACGTCGGGGAGCGCGATGCCTTCGACCTCGACCGTGAACGCTTCGCGCACCCGCGACAAAGTCTTTCCGGGGTTCTCGCTTCGGCGGAGCGCGGCATGCAATGACATCCCGAGTCCGGCCTCGTCGAAGACGGAATCGAGAAGGGGTTGCGGAACGCCGAGATCCTCCGCCGTCACCCAATATGTTTCGAGGAGCGGACGCACCGCCCTCACGAACCGCCCGAGGATTTCCTTCGCCTCCGGGCCGTGCGGATCGAAGTCGAGGCCGCCCTTCGCCCCCCCGACCGGGATTTTCAACGCGCCCGTTTTGTACGACATGCCGCGGGCGAGATCCTCGACCTCCCCCATCGTGCATCCCCGCCGCATACGGGTTCCGCCCGTCGCGATGCCGCCGACGAGTCGGTCAACGACGACGTATCCCTTCGCGCCGCTCTCCGGGTCGTTCCATTCGACCCGCAAAAACGGCTCGTGCCTTTCCGATACCATGATCCTCCTCGATGCGACCGTGAACTCCGAATGAATATCCTCGGTGTTTGACGTATGATTGTCAACAATCTACACTGGACTTTGAGCCAATGGCCGCAAGAGGAAGGGGCATCATGCTTCAGCGTGTAGAGCGGGCATTGGGGTTGCAGACGAACCCGGTTGTATTCTTTGCGTCGGCAGCGTTCATTGTTTTATTCGTGGCGGCGGCGGCGATATTTCCGGGGCCGATCTCGGCTGTTTTCGGGGATTTGGCGGCGTGGATCTCCGCTTCCCTCGGCTGGCTATATATCCTCCTCGTAACGGTCTTCGTCGGCTTCGTGGTGATCATCGGCTTCTCGAAGTATGGGAGGCTCCGCCTCGGGCCGGACGGAAGCCGCCCCGAATACACGAACTGGGCGTGGTTCGCGATGCTTTTCACGGCGGGCATCGGGAGCGTGCTCATGTTTTACGGGGTGGCGGGGCCGGTTTCGCACCTCGCCGAGAACCCGATGAACATGACCGGACAGACGGCGATCGCCGAGGCGGCCATAAACTTCGAGCTTTACCATTACGGGCTTCATGCGTGGGGCGTCTTCGGCCTCGCCGGGCTCTCGCTCGCGTATTTTTGTTATAGACGAGGGATGCCACTCCGCATACGCTCGGCGTTCCATCCCATCTTCGGGGACAGGATCCACGGCCCGCTCGGGCATGCCATAGACATCTTCACCGTCCTCGGGACCGTGTTCGGCGTGGCGGTCACGCTCGGGCTCGCGGGTTCGCAGGTGAACGCCGGGTTGACGAGGGTTACGGGGCTTGGCGAGTCGGCGGGGTTACAAGCCGGGGTCATCGCGATCATCACGGCGGGGGCGATAATCTCGGTCGCGCTCGGCTTGGATCGCGGCATTCGGCGTCTCGGCCAGCTAAACATGACGCTCGCCATCATCCTCCTCACCTTCGTCGCCATCGCCGGGCCGACGGCATTCGTGTTTCAAGGTTTCGTGCAAAACACCGGGTACTATTTCCAGAATCTCATCGAGTTCTCTTTCTGGAACCAGGCGTACAACGACGACGGCTGGCAAGGTGCGTGGACCGTCTTCATATGGGCGTGGCAGATCTCGTGGGCTCCCTTCGTCGGGCTGTTCGTGGCGAGAATTTCTTACGGAAGGACGATCCGGGAGTTCATACTCGGCGTGCTCTTCGCGCCGCTCGCGTTCACCATCGTTTGGTTCAGCGTGTTCGGCGGAACCGCGCTCGACATCGAGATCAACGGCGCGGGCGGGCTTGCGGCGATCGTTGACGAAACTTTGCAAGTCGCGCTCTTCGCGATGCTCGAACAACTCCCGCTCGCGACGATCACCTCGCTCCTCGCGCTCGTCATAATTTGCATCTTCTTCATAACCTCCGCCGACTCGGCCTCGCTCGTCCTCGATACGCTCACCTCGGGCGATGAAGAGAACTCGCTCGCCCGCCAACGTATTTTCTGGGCCGTCTCGCTCGGCGCCATCGCCCTCGTGCTTCTTTTGGCCGGGGGTCTCGACGCCCTCTCGAACGTCGTCACCGTCACGGGGCTTCCGTTCCTCATCATCCTCGCCCTCATGGCGTTCAGCCTCATGAAAGCCCTTCGCTCCGAAGACACCGAACCCCGCGCTGAAAGGGAGGCCCGCCCCGAAGAACCCGTCGGCGAGGACAGCCGGGCGCGAGAGGGGGAAGTGACGAAGAGCCGCTGACAATCACCTTGATTCATCCCTCCCGAGCCGGGTAAAAAGCTCGGGAGGGCGTTTCGCGCCGGAAATATCGAGAGGAGAAAACCTTGCTGCAAAAGACCGGGAAATGGGTCGAGAAGGATCGCCAATATCTCTGGCACGCGATGAGCGGCTACGACCCCGAATCCTCGCACCTCACCATCGCCTCCGCCGAAGGCGCGTGGGTGACGGACATCGAAGGAAACAAATACCTCGACGGAATGTCCGGCCTGTGGTGCGTGAACGCCGGATACGGGCGCGAGGAACTCGCCCGAGCCGCGTACGATCAATTGAACACGCTCCCGTTTTATCCGCTCACGAAGAGCCACGTCCCCGCCATCGAACTCGGCGAGAAGCTGAACGAATGGCTCGACGACGAATAC
Source organism: Rubrobacter sp. (assembly GCA_013697825.1). GTDB lineage: Bacteria > Actinomycetota > Rubrobacteria > Rubrobacterales > Rubrobacteraceae > JACCWD01. The sequence continues at coordinate 36,500 of JACCWD010000115.1, read as the reverse complement.
GTCTTCTTCTTCTCGAACTCCGGCTCGGAGGCGAACGAGGTCGCCTTCAAAGTCGCCCGCCAGTACCACGAGCAAAACGGGGAGCCGGGCCGATGGAAGTTCATTTCCCGGTACCGCTCATACCACGGGAACACGCTCGGAACCCTCGCCGCCACCGGGCAAGCCGCCCGGAAGTATCGTTATGAGCCATTGACGCCCGGCTTCGTGCATGTGCCGCCGCCGGACTCGTATCGGGGTCATCTCAACGTCGAGGATCCCGAAGAGTGCGCGAGGTTGTACGCCGAGGAGATCGAGCGCGCCATCATGTGGGAGATGCCCGAGACGGTCGCCGGGGTCATCATGGAGCCGATCATCACGGGCGGCGGCATCCTCATCCCGCCCGAAAGCTATATGGGGAAAGTCGAGGAAATCTGCGAGAAGCACGGCGTACTCCTCATCTCCGACGAGGTGATATGCGGCTTCGGGCGGACGGGGAAGAAATTCGCCCACCAGCATTACGGGGTGAAGCCGGACATCGTCTCGATGGCGAAGGGCATAACGAGCGCGTACTTCCCACTTTCCGCCACCGCCGTGAAGCGCGAGCTTTACGAATCCTTCGCGAACGCCGGGGAATACGACCGCTTCCGCCACGTGAACACCTTCGGCGGCCACCCGGCGGGATGCGCCGTCGCAATAAAGAACCTCGAAATAATGGAAGAAGAAAAGCTCCCCGAACGCTCCGCCGAAAAAGGAAAGAAGCTCCTCGAAAAACTCTCCGCCGAACTCGGAAGCCACCCGAACGTCGGCGACGTGCGCGGTCGCGGCCTCCTCATCGGCATCGAGTTCGTCGAGGACAAAGAGACGAAAACCCCCGCCCCCGATATGGCGACGAAGGTTCTCGCGGGCTGCCAGAGTCGCGGCCTCATAGTCGGAAAGAACGCCGACACGGTGGCGGGATTCAACAACGTCGTCTCACTCTCCCCGCCGCTCAACATAACGGACGAAGACCTTTCCTTCGTTGTCGAGACGATGAAGGAAGTTCTCGGTTTTTAGTTCTCGGTTCTCGGCTAGAAACTAAAAACCGAGAACCGCGACGCGAAGCCGCCTCACGAATAATATTCAGGAGCCTTCTTGAACTTCGGCCACTCCTCGGGGTCGTGGCCGGTTACGGGGGTGGCTTCGTATTTGTCCACGGCGCGGTGTATTTTGTCCACGGAGTCCGCGACGTCGGAGGCGGAGTGGATGAGGCCGGGGAGGGCGGTTCGGTTGTAATGGTCCATCGTATAGCAAGCGTCGGCGGTGAGGATCATCGCCCCGTCGTTCTCCAAATTCACGATGACGGACATGTGGCCCGGAGCATGGCCGGGGGTGAAGAGGGTTTTAATAGCACCATCGCCGAAGAGGTCGTATTCGTCGTCGTGGGGGCCGTCGAGGAGGAGCCAGTCCACGTCACGGTCGAAGTCCGGGCGGATGTACGCCGGTTTCTGGAACCACTGCGGGGTGAAGGCGTACTCGAGTTCTCGCCTTTGAGTGATGTATTCGGCGTTCGGGAAATGGCCGATGGCTCCCGAGTGGTCGAGGTGGAGGTGCGACTGGATGACGTACTTTATCGAGGCGGGATCGACGTCGAGCCGTTCGAGTTGGTTGACGACGAAATCATCCTCCGTCATCACCGGGGTATACGCGTCGACGACGCCTTGTCCCCAGTGGGCGACGGCGTCTTGGGCGACTTCCAAAGCGTTGCCGCCGTCATAGAGGACGTTTCCCCTCGGGTGTTGAATCAGATAGAACGGGACGGGAACCTCGTATGGGTCGCCGAGACCCTGGTTCATCTTGATCATTTGCACTTGCGTCTTCAGGCTGCCGCACTCCATGAAGTACAGTCGAAGGTCGCTCATTGCGCTTCGCTCCTTTCAGTCGCTTCGCGAGCTTTTAGCGGTTGGCGATTGGCCGTTGGCTAAAAGCTGATCGCTAATTGCCGATCGCTAGAAATTCTCCATCGAATCCCGGATTACGCTCGCAAGATCCTCCTCGCTCACCTCCTTCGGCGCGCCGACGAGAAGCCTTTGCTGCTTCATCGCGCCCTCGACGAGCATCGGTATCTCATCCTCCGTGTACCCGAGTTCCCGCACGCCGCTCGGCGCGCCGACGTCTTTCATTAGCTGGATGACGACATCCGGCAATGTGTTCTCGTCCGGGTTTTGTATCGTCTCCCCGGAGAGGAGGTTCGCCACTTCGTGGTGGCGTTCGGGCATCGCGTCATACGTGAAGCGGAAGGCCGCCGGAGACGTGACTATGACCGACCATCCATGCGGCACGAAGGGGTGGTCGTCCGGGTAGCCGGGCGGCTGCCACTCGTGCTTTAGCCCGGCTATGGGGTACGCGCACGCATGCGGTATGTGAACTCCGGCGGAGCCAAAGCCGACCCCGGCGAGCGTCGCGCCGAGCATCATGAAGCCCCGCGCCTCGACATCCTTGCCGTCGGCGACGGCGCGGCGAAGGTATTTACCGCCGTATTCGAGCGCCTTCGCGCTCCACATGTCGGCGACCGGGTTCGCTCCCTGATACGGCGGTCGTTCGTCCGGGTCGTCTATTTTCGGTCGCTCGTTGTATGGTTTCGTGAGATACGACTCGGCGGCGTGGCATACGACATCGAGTCCGGCGGAGGACGTCACCTCCGAGGGAGCGGTCATCGTGAGGAGCGGGTCAACGATGCCCCGGTTCGGGCGGAGGTATACGTGGGAGATACCCGTCTTTATCTTCATGTCCGGGATGTCGAGGATGGCCGCCGTCGTCGCCTCCGAGCCGGTCCCGGCGGTCGTCGGGACGCATATGAGCGGCTTCGTCGGGCCGGGTGGTTTCTTCCCGCCTCCGATGGGCGGGTTCACGTAGTCCATGATCTCGCCGCCGTGGGTGGCGATAAGGTCGGCGACCTTCGCGGTGTCCATGCTCGACCCGCCCCCGACCGCGACGAACCCGTCGAAGTTCCCTTCTTTGGCGAAGTCGGCGGCGGCTTGAAACGAATTGCTCGTCGGCTCGACGCGGGAGTCGTCCCACACCTCGACCTCGATGCCTTCGGCTTCGATGAGTTCCCGGATGCGGGGCGTTATGCCGGATGCGACGACGCCGGGGTCGGAGACGAGCATGACTCGCTTCAGCCCGAAGCGTTTCACCTCCCACCCGACCTCCTCCGAGGAGCCGGGGCCGTATTTGACCGGGGTGGCCTCCATCGTGAAGATAGTTTCGTAGGCGGAGCCGTTTCCCTGCATGAATGCTCTCCTTCCCTCCCGTTTCCTTCGAGTCTTCCCCAAACCGACTCGCGCAAACCACTATACGGACGTTCGGATTCAGCAGCAACCCAGCGGACGCCTCGGCAGGAAATTGACAAACCCACAAACGGAATAAAGAATACGAGTACGGGAATCGAATCCGGGAACCCGATGGGGAAAGCGCGAAGAGGAGGTCTTCATGCCGTCGTCCGTGTACGAAGCGAAGCCGTGGCTGGAACGATACGCCGAGTACGTCCCAAAAGAGCTTCCGATGCCCTCGAAGAGCATGGCCGATCTCTTCGAGGACTCCGCAAGGCGCGTCCCGAACACCGATGCCATACGCTATTTCGACGAGACGATCTCGTACTCGGAACTCGACGATATGGCGAACCGCTTCGCCGCCGTCCTCGCGAGCCGGGAAATAGAAAAGGGCGACCGGGTGGCGGTTTATCTCCAAAACAACCCGCAATTCCTCGTCGCGCTTTACGGAGCATGGAAGCGTGGGGCGGCGGTCGTGCCGCTCAACCCGATGCTCAAAGGGCGGGAGATCGAATACCACCTCAACGACTCCGGAGCGAAGATCCTCGTTTGCCTCGAAAGTTTGTATCGGGACGTCGCCAAAGACGTGGTTTCCGCCACCGCCGTCGAACACGTCTTCACGACGAGCGAACTCGATTTTCTCCCCGAGGGCTACGACCGCCCGAACCTCGCCGCAGCCGAGAGGATCGAGCACGAAGGCGCGGACGATTTGATGGAGACGATACGGGCGACGGAGCCGGACGCTTCGGTGAAAGTCCCGACAACGCCCGCGGACATGGCGATGCTCGTGTACACGTCCGGGACGACGGGGAGGCCGAAGGGGGCGGTCGAGACGCACTCAAACGTCGCGTACAACTCGGAGGTGTACCGGGTTTGGATGCGACTCGACGATGAAGACTCGGTTCTCGGGGTCGCGCCGCTCTTCCACATAACGGGCCTCGTCGGACACATCGGAGTCGCCGGACTCGCCGGAATACCGCTCGTTTTGTACCATCGTCCCGACCCCGCCGAGACGCTCCGGCTCGTCGAAAAGTGGCGCCCGACGTTCACCGTCGGGGCGATCACGGTCTTCCTCTCGTTGATGAACGTCTCCGGGGCGAAAGAAGACGCCCTCGCCTCGCTCACGAAGGTGTACAGTGGAGGCGCGCCCATCGCGCCGTCGATCACCGAGCAGTTCGAGGAGAAGTTCGGTGTGTACATCCACAATATTTACGGACTCACCGAATCGAACTCTCCGACACACGGGACTCCATACGGGACGAAGGCTCCCGTGGACAAAAACAGCGGAGCGTTGTCCGTCGGCGTCCCGATACCGGGGTGCGAGGCGCGTCTCGTGAGCCTCGAAGACCCGTCGAAGGAAGTCGCGGTCGGTGAGTCGGGGGAGTTCGCGGCTCGCGGGCCGATGATCTTCTCTCATTACTGGGAGAAGCCGGAGGAGACCGAGAAGGCTTTCCACGACGGCTTCTTCCTCACGGGCGACGTAGCCGTCATGGACGAGGACGGCTTCTTTTACATCGTGGATCGGAAGAAAGACATGATAAACGTCTCGGGCTATAAAGTGTGGCCGCGCGAGGTCGAGGACATGCTTTATACGCACCCGGCGGTTCGCGAAGCCGCCGTGGTCGGCATACCCGACGAATACCGGGGCGAGACGGTGAAGGCGTTCGTCGCGTTGAAAGACGGAAACTCCGTCTCCGAGGAAGACCTCATCGCGCATTGCAAAGAGAACATGGCGGCATACAAATATCCCCGAAGCATCGCCTTCCTCGACGAGGTTCCGAAGACGGCGACGGGGAAGTTTTTGCGGCGAGAACTCCGGGAGCTTTGAGAATTCGAGGTATGGAGGAGTCGGGGAAAGGATCGCGCCTCCTCCATCTCGTTGCGTCTCCGCTCCCTCGGTATATGTACTACGCATATATTTACTCTAAATCGGATATAATGAAATTTCAGGAAAGTAATTGGAAAAAGACCCTGGGAGGGTTTCGAGCTTGACTGAGAGAATGGATCCCACGAACCTTTGGCGGCAATGGTACGAGACGGGATCTCGTATGTGGACGGACTCGCTCGACCGAGGCGGCGCGAACTATATGGATCCATGGGGTCTTTACCGCCGGTGGTATGAGGGCATGGAGAACATGCGCGAGCAAACCATGCGGAGCATGGGTTCCATCGGCGGCGGGAACGGCACCGATGCCGCCGCGGGCGCGTGGCAAAAAGGCGTTGACATGACGATGGAGAACTGGCGCAAATCCGCCGAGAACGCGACCGAGATGATGGGCATGGCTCCGAGATGGATGGAAATGCTCGATCAGGCGCGGGAGAACCTCATGGCCGTCGAACAAATGCCGAAAGACCCGCTCGAGTTCGCCGTCCACTGGTACAACGCGACGAGCGGCCCGTACTCGGAGTTCGTTCAGGATATTGTGGAGAGGGAAGAGTTCCTCGAACAAGGAAGCCGCTTTCTCCAGAATTACGCGAGCTTTTACAAGATTTACAAACGGCAGTCCGAGGAGTATCTCCACAACATCCAGATTCCGACCCGGAGCGACATAACCCGCGTCGCGTCGCTCGTGGTCGCGCTCGAAGAGAAGGTGGACAACATCGAGGACGCCGTCGAGGACATGGGCGACAGCCAGGCCGCCTCGCTCGCCGACGGGAAGATCTCCGACATCGAGAAGCACCTCGGCAAGGTCGAGAAGAAAGTGGACAAAACCGAGGAAAAGATCGAGAAGCGACTCGACAAGCTCGAGGACAAGCTCGCCAAACGCTCCGACAAGGCGAACGACGGGATGGAGAAGCGTCTCGGCGACCTCGAAGGCAAGCTCGACGGTATATCCACCGCGGTGGATCGCCCCGCCGACACGAGCGCGACCGACGGCCTCGGAGAGCGCATGGATCGCGTGGAAGGGAAACTCGACGCAGTTTCCACGGCAATCGACCAGCCTGCCGACACGAGCGCGTCGGATAGCTTGAGCGGGCGCATGGATGAGGTGGAGAGCAAGCTCGACCAAGTCCTCGCCGCCCTCGCGAACATCTCATCCAACAGCGAAGCTCCGGCGAGTATCCCGGCGAACGCATCGGCGCGCGTCTCAGCGAACGCCTCTGAAATCCGGGCGACGGACGCCGCGAGGCGAAAGGCCGAGGACATGAACGTAAACCTCGCCGAAGTCAACGGAACCGGGGCGGACGGCCAGATCACCGTCGAAGATGTCCGTAAGAAGGGAGACGCATAAATGACCGAGCAAACTTTCGTTCCGGCGGACACGGAGAACTTCTTCGACAAGTACTCGCAAGGCATGCGTATCGTCATGGAGGGCGCGCAGGCCGACACCGGGCAAACCCCCAAAGAAGTTGTCTGGACGAAGAACAAAGCCAAACTCTACCGTTACGAGCCGTCCAAAGAGAAGACGCACAAAACCCCGATCCTCATAATCTACGCCCTCATAAACCGCCCGTACATCCTCGACCTCATGCCGGGAAACAGCCTCATCGAATACCTCACGAGCGAGGGCTTCGACGTGTACATGCTCGACTGGGGAATTCCAGGCGACGAGGACAAGGACATGTCCTTCGAACACTACGTTCTCGACTACATCCCGAGAGCCGCGAAGAAGGTCATGAGAACCTCCGGCACCGACGACTTCACGCTCTTCGGATATTGCATGGGCGGGACGATGAGCGCGATGTACGCCTCGCTCTTCCCCGACACTCTGAAGAACCTCGTCCTCATGACCGCCCCGACCTCCTTCCCGAGGGATTCCATCGGACTCTATTCGCTCTTCACCAACGACAAATACCTCAAGCCGGGACTTCTGGCAGATGCCTTCGGAAACATTCCGGGGGAGATCATAGACACCGGGAACCGGATGATGAAACCGGTCACGAACTACGTCGGGACGTACGTGGGCATGTGGGAGCGGCTCTTCGAGGACAAGCCGATGGAGGGCTGGCTCGCGATGAACAAGTGGGTAAACGACGGCCCCCCGTTCCCCGGAGCGGCTTTCAAGCAGTGGATCACCGAGTTTTACCAGCAAGACAAGCTGGTGAAAGGTGAGATCAAGCTCCGCGGCCGCCGCGTGGATCTCTCGAACATAAAAGCCCCGCTCCTCAACATCGCGGGAACGAAAGACCATATTTGCTCCATCCCGCAAGCCGAGGCGACGATGGAATACGTCTCCAGCGAGGACAAGGAGTTCTTCGTACAAGACGCGGGCCACGTCGGCCTCATGACCGGGCGCGGAGCCAAGAAGGGGCTTTGGCCGAAGATCAACGAATGGCTCGCCGAGCGCTCGAACCAAAAGGACTCGGCGGGACACGCATAGGAAGGGCGGAGCTTGGCGGCTCTGCCCTTCGTGTTTATCGGGTCGTCGGCTATCCGGCCAGAAACTCTATGAAGGCGCCCCGGCTCATCGGGCGGGGTCCGCCGCCTTCCCTTGCCGGGGATTCGGGATCCGGCGCCATCCACCTTACCCCCTCGCCGAACGCGAAGAGGAGGGAGATGACTTCGCCTCTGGAGAAGCCCCTCACTCGCCATCCGTCGCCAGGGAGGCGAGAGGCGAGGAACCTCTCGGCCGCCTTCTCGGAAGAGAAGATCGGCAACACGCCCTCGCGTCCACCCAGCGACAGATGCGGAAGCTCCAAACCCCCAAAGTCCCGCCGGACGATGAGGTAATGGCCGGAGACCGGCCTCGCCAACGAGCTTCGTAGCTCCCCTTCCTCCCGCTCAATCGATTTCATTCAACTCAACCCAGTACCGATACTCGGAACGCTCCGGTTCGCCTCTAAATTCCTCGCGCCAGGGAGGGTCTCCACCGGCCCTCATCCGCCGCGCCTCCAACTCGTCCCGCACGCGACGCCCGCATGGCCCTGCCCGCATCGGCAAACCGCCTCGCCGGGGTTCGTGAAGTGCAACATCTCCCCGCACCCGCGCTCCACAACCACGCACTCCGGACACCAAACGCAGTCCCTGCCGCTGTGGACCTCAAGCACCTCGTAATGACCCCGCGTGTGCTCGACAATGGTAGCCGTCAAAGCCTCCTCCTTTCCCCGCGAAACCTTCCCCACGAAAGTTTCTATACGATAGCCAGTATGCAACTATCGTGACTACCCACAATATATCGCACCCCCATAGCGTTGACACGCTATGGGGGGACCTTTAACAAACTTTTGAATTCCGTCGCCGGGGCGGACGAGGCTTCTTGCGAGGGGTCGGAGGCTGCGGCCCCCGATCCCTCGCCTTCGAGTTTATCTCTCCTTCACGTAAGTTCCGGGAGCGTCTTCCAACGGCGGATGTTTCTCGCTTCCCATCTTCGGCGGGTCTTTCTTTTTGCCGCTCCGCTCGGAGAGCCACTTCGCCCAGTCGGTCCACCACGAGCCTTCGTGCTTTTCAGTCGTCTCGAACCATTCCTCGGGGGTGTTCGCTTTCTCGGCGGCGTCGTTCGTCCAGAAGTTGCCCTTGCCTTTGCCGGGGTGGTTTATTATCCCGGCGATGTGGCCGCTGTTAGCCATGATGAAGCGGGTGTTTCCGCTCACGAGCTGGCTTATGCGCCACGCGGACTTCCACGGCACTATGTGGTCCTTCTCCGCCCCGACAGCGTAGACATCCTGCTTGATGCGACTCAAATCTATCGGCACGTCGTCGAGCTTCACCTTGCCCGGCTCGACGAGGTTGTTCTCGAGGTACGTGTTCCTCATGTAGAAACTGTGGGCATTTCTCGTCATCCTCGTATTGTCGGAGTTCCAATAGAGGAGGTCGAAGGAGGGGGGCTTTTGTCCCATGAGGTAATTGTTGACGACGTTCGACCAGATGAGGTCGTTGGAGCGGAGGAGGTTGAACATGTTATAGAGCGAGCTGCTGTCGAGGTAGCCCCTCTCGAGCATTTGACGCTCCATGAAGTCGATCTGCTCGTCGTCCACGAACACCGACGTGTCCCCCACCTCGGAGAAGTCCTGCAAGCTGACCATGAACGTCGCCGGGCCAAACTTGTTCTCGCCCTTAGCTTCGAGGTATGCGAGCGTCATCGCGAGCAGCGTGCCTCCAATGCAATATCCCATCGGGTTGACGGTCTCGCTTCCGGTTATGTCCCGGACGACCTCCGCCGCCGCCAGCGGTCCTTTGTGCATATAGTCCTCGAAGGTCGTTTCGTCCATCGAAGCGTCGGGGTTCTTCCAGCTTACCACGAAGAGCGTATAGCCTTGCTCGACCATGTACTTCACGAAGCTGTTCTTCGGCTGCATGTCGAGGATGTAGTATTTGTTGATCCACGGCGGCATCCACACCATCGGGATCTCATGCACCTTCTCGGTCTGCGGCTCGTACTGGATCAGCTCGATGAGCTCGTTGCGGTACACGACCTTTCCGGGGGTTATCGCCAAATTCTCGCCCGGCTCGAAGGCGTTGATGTCGGTCATGGTGAGCTTGCCTTCTTGAACGTCGGAGAGGAGGTTCCTCGTCCCCTCGGCGACGCTCGCCCCGCCCGTCTCGACGACCCGCCGGAGGGCCGCTGGATTCGTGAGGAGGAAGTTGACCGGGGCCATCGCGTCAACGAACTGCTTGAGATGGAATCGGAGGCGACGTTGCTCCTCCGTGCCGACATCCCCGTCGGTCTCCTCGGCCTCGGCGAGGAGGTATTCGGAGGCGAGGTTGTATGTTTCCTTGAGCGTGTGGTAGTACGGGTTCGTCTCCCACTCAGGGGCGGAGAAGCGGCTGTCGGAGCCTTCGTCCTCCTCGACGGGGATGCCCCATAGGCGCGAGACGGTTTTGTTCCACGACTCCATCGCCGCGCTCCATGCGCGCATGTTGTAGTCCATGGCGCGCTCCGTGGCGCGGGCGGGGTCGCGCATCTCGCGCATCCACAGCGTTTGCAGGGAGCGTGTGATCTCGACCCAGTTTATCGGGAGGACGCTTTGCAGCGGGTTCGCCTCCCACGCCTTCTCGACGACGGAGAGGAGCGGGTCTTTGCCGGAAGACGCCTTCGTCTTCACGTGGGCCTCTTCGCCGGGGGAGAGCATCATCCACGGCGCGCCTTCCTGCATGTTGTTTTTGAACCACTCCGACCACATGTCGAAGGGCATCGTCGGCCCGGCTTCGCTCATAATCCGCTTCCCTTTCTTTGTGTCTACTATCACAGTCTATCGCGTAGCTTAAGCCCCGCCCATACCTTTTCCCCACTCCGCGAGCCGAACGAAACATGCGGAGGCGAGTCGCTTCGCCTGCGGCTCCGCTCCAGGAGTCCGGAAAGGCGAGGTATCGGAACGTCCGCCGTCAAAGCATCCGGTCGAGTTCAGCAGAAATCCGTCGCGCGGGGAAGCGAGAGTATCGAGAAAGAGTCAGTCGAGACCCCCCGACTTCCGAAGCGAGCGGCTCCCCACTCCCGGCGAGCGAAGCGAGTCCCTCCTCCGTCGGGCCTTATGAGCGATGAGAGCCGCTTCCCGGTCCGCGAAACCACCCCGGCGCATCCGGCGAGAAGCTCTTCGACCGGGCTTTTCTCCGCAGGTTCGTGGCGGCGGGGCTTCCGGGGCTTGAGAAAGTTGACGACCTCGCGGTTCACGTCGGCGAAGCGTTCGATGAAGACGAGATGCCCGGCTTCGTCGAGGACGCGGAGCTTCGCGTCCAGGAGGGATTCGGCGAGCGCGGCGGCGTTGGCGGGCGGCACGTACCGGTCCTCCGCTCCGTGGACGACGAGCGCCGGAGCGGTTATGCTCTCGACATCGCCGGAGATGTCGAAGCGGGCGCCCGCCTGCATTTGCTCGTAATACGCGCTCTGCGACGGCGAATCCGCGAGCCTCGAATGGACGATCTCCTCGAACTCGCCGGGATGCTCCGCCCGGTACTTCTCGGATGTCGCCGTCTCCAAACCCCTTCGCACCGTACTCTCCGGGCTAAAGGAGCCCCATCCGAGCATGTCCGCGAGCGCGGACGCGGACATCGCCTCGCGCCCGCGACCGCCATAGCTCGTGGATACGAGAACCAGTTTCTCCACGAGATCCGGGCGGAGAAGCGCGAGCTCCTGCGCGACGAACCCCCCGAGCGAAGCCCCGAGAACATGCGCTTTCTTTATTTTGAGGTGATCCATGAGCGCGACCACGTCGGAGGCGAGATCCTCGACCCCGTCCCGCAAAACCCGCTCACGCTTCACATCGAAGGTGACGACCCGGAAATGCCTCGACAAAGCCGGAACCTGCCGAAACCATCCCCATCGGCCAAAACCGAGACCCCCGATCAAAACAAGCGGAAACCCCTGCCCCGCCTCGTCGTAATCTATGCTCGTCCTCTCCGTTATCGCGACCGGCATACGCCCGCCTCCTCAAACTCAACTAAATGCGTTATGCACTTAAGTTTATCGAACGTGTATTCTACGAGAAGGAGTGTCGTCATAAAGGGAAGGTTGTAAACGTTATCACGGGTTTGAGTTTGGTTCTTCGTTCTTCGCCAAGAACTAAAAACCGAGAACGAAGAACGACTGCGAAGCGACGCACATTGACCGCGGGCGCGGGGCGGCATATCCTTGCCGGAGGAAAGTTCGTTGGAAAAGACGCGAAGGGACGGGGCGATGACCATGACACCGGAGGGGACTCGAAAGGACACTCGACCGGCCGATTTCGTGAGGTCGGGGGTGCTTCTTTCAGAGGAGGAGGCGAGGGTTCGGGACGAGGTTCGGGCGTTCGTGGACGAGCATGTGATACCGGGGGCCGCCGAGCATTGGGATCGGGCGGAGTTTCCGTTCGAGGTTTTGCCGAAGCTCGGGGAGACCGGGGTGATGGGCGGCGTCTTCGGCGAGGAGTACGGGTGCGCGGGGTGGAGCAATGTGGCGTACGGGCTGGCTATACAAGAAATAGCACGGGGTTCCGGGTCGCTCGCGACGTTCCTCCACGTTCAGTCGGGGCTTGCGATGACGGCGATACACGAGCTTGGCAGCGAGGCGCAAAAACACAAATGGCTCCCGCCGATGGCGAAGTGCGAGAAGATCGGGTGCTTCGGCCTCACCGAGCCGAACGCCGGAAGCGACCCCTCCTCGATGGAGACGACGGCGAAGATAGTCGAGGGAGGATACATCCTCGATGGTGAGAAGCGGTGGATCGGCAACGCCTCATTCTCCGACGTCGCGGTGATATGGGCGAGGATGGACGACGGGAAAGTCGGGGGCTTCCTCGTCGAGGGCGGGGTGGACGTCGAAGGTTTCAAGGCCGACGTGCTTCCGAGGAAAGGCTCGCAACGCTCCGCGTGGCAGACCCACATCACGATGAAAAACTGCTTCGTCGCGGAAGAGAACCGTCTTCCGAAGGCCACGAGCCTCGGGCTCGACGCTCTCGATCCTCACGCATTCGCGATAAGGGGTGGGATGGGACGGCCTCGGACAGGCGATGGATTGCTATGAGGTCGCCCTTTCGTACACGAAGGAGCGCGAGCAGTTCGGGAATCCCATCGCCTCGTTCCAGCTCGTCCAGCAAAAGCTCGTCTCGATGGTCAACGACATCTCGCAAATGCAATTGCTTGCGATCCACATAGCCCGATTGAAGGACGCCGGGGAACTCGACGCGCCGCTCGTCTCGATGTTCAAAATGAACAACGTGTCGAAAGCGCGAGGCATCGCCGCCCTCGCCCGCGAGGTTCTCGGCGGGAACGGCGTGCTTCTCGACTATCGGGTCATCGAGCACATGGCCGACATCGAGGGCGTGTATACGTACGAAGGCACGAACGACGTGAACACGCTCATCGTGGGGCAGGCGATCACCGGCCACCGGGCCTTCGCGCCTCGTCCTTCCGCGACGTGAAAGCTCGCTTCGCTCGGTGCGACGCTCCGGTCGCTCCCGGTGGAGTCGTGGGGCGCGTCTCTCCGCTTTCACTCCGCGTCGCCTCGTGGGATCGCTTCGATTTGCGACACCGAGTCCGGCTGATCGTCTCGGCATCGCCTCCGAGGTGCTTCGCGGTGCGTTCCGCTCCGCTTCGTGAGTCGAGAAAACACCGATCCCCCGAATCTAAGCGACTCACGATTTCCGCAGACAAGAAAAGACGTGAGGCATTCGAGCGGATTCCGTGCGAGTCGGGAAAACGGTGTATGGGCGATTCGTCCGCCGTCGAAGCCCCGTTCGAGGCCGGCGAGAGTTTGTCGAACGAGTAAAGAGGAAGTCCGCGCGAAGAGAGAGTCGAGGGCATCCCCGACTCCCGAAGCGGGCGTCAGCGAGCGGCTCCCGACTCCCGGTTTTCATGGCCGAGCTGTTCGAAGAGGGCGGCTTCGTCTATTTCCCCGCGATGATCGGTGATGCGACCGCCTCTCATGGTATCCGTGAAGACGGCGGTGAAGGCGACGTGTTTGTGCGTCGGTGGATAGTAAAGAACTCCGCCACGGTCGGTACCGTGGAGTTCGCACCGGGTTTCGACCTCGTCTTTTTCGGCGGTTTGGGAGTGGATGTCGAGGGTGAGGTCGGGGAAGGTCGCCCGGAGGTCGGCGAGGTAGTTCTTGAAGGTTTCCGCTCCCTCCGCTCCGCGCCGATGGTCAACGAAGTCCGGGGCGAGGATGTCGTCCACGAGTTCGGCTCGTCCTCGGCCCCACGCTTCTTCGTAAAAACGCCGGACGAGGGCGAGGTTTTCTTTTCGGGTCGTTTCGAGTTCTTTCTCCCATGCTTTCGAGAGGGCGAGTCCGAAAAGGATCCAGCCAATACCGCCGACCGCCCTCGGAACCTCGATGAGCGCGGCGAAGGCGAAGCCCGGCGCGGTGAAGGGGAGGAACCCCGTCGCATACATGAGGAGAAGCGCGGCATGGCGAGCCGGAAGGCAAAGGAAGGCGAGGGGCGTGAGCGAGGATTTCCACGCTCCGAGCGACCTCGCCCGGAAAGCGGCGAACCCGACGAGCGCGACGCCGATCATCCACCCGAGGAAAGAGGCGGCGTATGCGGACTGCGAGGCGAGAAATTCGGCGGGGTTCCGCTCGAAGTACCGGGGCATGGACTCGTAAACGGTGAGGGCGGCGGCGCACAGGCTCGACGCGAGGGCGAGGTAAACTCCCGCCTTCGCCATCGAGATTCGCCCATTCGACCGCATTTCGAGAAGCGGGAATACACCGGGCAATCCGGCGGCGACGAGAAGGGCGCCGAGCGGGGCGGTGAGGGCGAGGAACATGTTTCGGAGTCTTTTGACGGCGTATTCCTCGGCGAACATCTCGTATCCGGGGGAGGTCGGGGAAATCCATCCGACCATCCACCCGAACGAAACGAACGCCGCGACGACGAACATGAACCCGCCCGAGGCAACGAGGAGGCCGCCCCACACCGCGATCCGCGACGACCGGGAAAGGGTCGTCCCGACGATGGACTGGCCGTCCGAGGGTTCGTGTTCCACCATGCTCCGTTCCTCACATGGATTTTACCCGACCGTACCCGGAAGCGGAAAGGCGAAGCCACCGAGGACGACGGATAGAAGACCACATACAAAGCGTTTAGAATATGCTTTCAACGCTCGCGGAGGGAAAGGTATTTCATGGAGGAATGCGGAACGCACCGGGCCGAACTCCGGGTAAGCGACGAGGAGGCGAAGCGCGTCGCCGACCTCCTCCGCTACGCCGTGAGCCTGAACACGACCGTCGGTCTCGTCTCCCCCGAACGCCGCCTCGCCCCCTCGACATACCGGGCCATCGAACTCGCCGCCCTCGTCCTTGAAGGGAAGTCGTTCGAGGAGGCAGCCGAGGAAGCGGACGAAAGCTGGAGCGGCTCCCTAGAAAAAGACCACGAACACGCACTCGAACTCCTCCAAACCACCCGCAAACACCTCACCGAAGCCATGACCGGAACCCTCACCCCCCAAAAAGCCGCCCGATACCTCGAGATCGAGAGCGATCAATTCCTCGAACTCGTCAAGTTCCCGAGGCGGGAAAACCGCGAACCATAAAGCCGCGAATCGCAGATCAGGCGGCGATTCGAGGAAATACGACTCGCGATTGGCGACTCCCGACTCACCCATCTCTGTAAAAGCTTCAACGACATTTAACGTTTCTCCGCATACGACAACCCGCCGACGCGGTAATATATCTCTATATGCGTTCCACACATACACAAGAGACACTGGCATTGCGGGACGGGACGTGCGTGGGCATACGTGAGATACGCCCCGGGGACGCGCACGCGCTCCGGCGGCTCGTGGGGCGTTTGAGCCAGCGCACGGTATATCTCCGGTACTTCGGCCCGATGAAGGAGTTGAGCGAGAAGAAAGCCCGCCACTTCGCCGAGGTGGACGGGAAAGACCGGTTCGCGCTCGTCGCCCTCGACCCCGACGACGAGGACGAGATAGTCGCCGTCGTAAGGTATGACCGCGAGAAGGACAGTGACAACGCCGCCGAATACGCCGCGCTCGTCGAGGACAAATTCCAGGGCATGGGGCTTGGCGTCGGGATGACGAGACACCTCATAGAAGCCGCGAAGGAGAACGGCATCCGCCATTTCTACGCGCTCGTCCTCCACGAGAACCGCCAGATGCTAAATCTGCTGCGCGCCCTCGACTTGCCGGAGGAGTTCCGGTGGGAGGACGGGGCGGAGCACGTGGCGATAGATTTGAGGAATTAGCTTTTAGCTGACAGCCATCAGCCGTCAGCTTTTGATTGACCTTACTTCTCGGACGGAAGCCGAGTTGCTCCATTAACGATTCCTCATACATTTCGCCGTCGTGCTCGACGAGTTTTCCGCTCTCGAAGCGGTCGATGAAGGTAGCCGTTTCGTTCGTTGGCTGGCGCCGGACGCGAGAACTCCGCGAAGGAGTCGAGCGGAAACAAAGACGCCCGGCGTTCACCACCGGGCGTCGAAGAGTTCATCTTAGCTAACCGCTAAAAGCTAATCGCGGCCATCTTCAATCAAACCCTCTCGAAGATGGCCGCGATCCCCATCCCGCCGCCGATGCACAACGTGACGAGGCCATAACGACCCCCGGTGCGTGCGAGTTCGTGGAGGATTTTGACGGTGAGGATCGCGCCGGACGCGCCGATGGGGTGCCCGAGGGCGATGGCCCCGCCCATCGGGTTCATCTTCTCGTCGGGGACGCCGAGTTCGCGCCCGACGGTGACGGCGATCGAGGCGAAGGCTTCGTTCGCCTCCACGATGTCTATGTCGTCAATGGAGATGCCGGCCTTCTTGATCGCGGACTGGGAGGCGGGGATCATTCCCACGCCCATGACGGACGGGTCAACGCCCGCGACGGATGCGGAGAGGAGCTTGCCCGCGACGGGAAGTCCGAGCTCCTCGGCCTTCTTGCCGGAGGTCACGAGCATCATGCCCGCGCCGTCGTTTATGCCGGAGGCGTTCGCCGCCGTGACGGTTCCGCCGTCGCGCTTGAAGACGGGCTTGAGCTTGCCGAGCCCCTCGACGGTCGCGTTCTCGCGCACGTGCTCGTCGCGGGTGAACTGGACGGTCTCCTTTTTCTGCTTGATGTCCACGGGGACAATCTGCTCGTCAAAATAGCCTTCGTTTATGGACTTCGTGGCTCGCTGGTGGCTCCGGGCGGCGTACTCGTCTTGATCCTCGCGGCTGACGTTGTACTGCTCGGCGACGTTCTCCGCCGTAACGCCCATATGGTAGTCGTTGAATATGTCCCACAGCCCGTCATAGACCATGTGGTCCTGAATCTTGGCGTCCGGCATCCCCATCCGGTATCCATACCGGCCCTTCGGGAGGAGGAACGGCGCCATGTCCATATTCTCGATGCCGCCAGCCATGACGACCTCGGCATCGCCGAGCGCGACTTCCTGCGCCGCCGAGACTATCGCCTGGAGACCGGAACCGCACATGCGGTTGAGGGTCAGGGCGGGCGTCTCAACCGGAAGTCCCGTCTTCATGCCGACTTGTCGACCGGGGTTCATTCCCTGTCCGGCGGAGAGGATGTTGCCGACGATTATCTGATCCACGTTCTCTGGCGAGACGCCGGACTTCGAGACGACTTCCTTGCCGACGGTCGCCCCGAGTTCGGTCGCCGGAACGTCCTTTATGGCTCCTCCGAACGTGCCTATCGCGGTTCTGAGAGGCGTCGAGATGACGATCTCGGTGCCGTTGCCGTTGCCAAAACTCATAATGCTCCTTCCCTCTATGCTCGCATTACGCGAAGCATAGCACCAAAAGCAAAAGACCGAGCCTCGAAAGAGACTCGGCCTGGGATCTCCCCAAAATGTTTTCCTGCTCGCTACTTGTTGTCTTTCCCTGCGTCTTCCTTCGCCCGGTTGAGGTTCCGCTCCTGGTAAGCGAACATCGAGTTGATGAACTCGTTATATGCCTTCGTAGACTGCTGGAACATATCCTGCGCCGCCTGACGCTGCTTCTGCTGCTGATCCACCAAGTCCTGCGCCAGCGACTTGTTCGCCTCGGCCTGCGTCTGGAGGTTGTTCACGACCTGGTTGAAGAAGCTCTGCGTGAGCTGGGAGTTCATGTCCTGAGCGTTCACCGCCCGGTCGGCGACCGCCTGGTTGGATTCCCTGACCGCCTCGGCGAACTTCTCCGCCGCCTCGTTGATCTGCTTCTGCTGCTTGTTATCCATAATTCTCCTGTTCCTCAATTTAGTTTCGCTTGGTTTTCATACCCTCTTCGGGCCGCTCGAGACATTTGCCCGAAGAGACACGGGAGCGAAATACTCGACTCCGCTCCCATGAACGCACCGAACCGCAGCCGTTGTTGCTACTTGACGGCTTCCAGACCCTTCTTGTAATAGCTGAAGGGCGCGAAGGCGATGTCCATGTACGAGTCAACGGACTCCTGAACGAGCGTCTTGTAGGCGTCGCGCTGCTTCTCGGTACGCTCGACGAGCTCCTGCGTCATCGCCTGGTTCGTCTCGGCCTGCTGGCGAAGCTCCTTGATGGAGTTGTCCACCATCCCCTGCGCGAACCTCACGTTCCGCTCCTGCATCCCAACCACATGCTCGAGGACGGTCTTGTACGAGTCCCTCGTCGTCTGCGCGAGCTTCTCCGCTGCCTTGTTGGCCTTTTCCTGGTTAGCCATTTTCGCTAACTCCTTTCCCGCGTCTTACCGCGAATTCTCTTCGCCGCTGTCTTTTTCATCGTCATCGGAGAGCGGCTGCCCCGTGTACATACGAAAGAAAGTGTCCATCGTCCGCTGATACTGCTCCAGCGACTTGGCCCAAAAGTCGAGGTAAGCCTTCCCCGCGTCCGTGATGGAGTACATCCGGCGCGCCGGGCCACCCCTCGAGGTCTCCCACGAGGACTCCACGATGCCGTCCTTCTCCATCTGCCGGAGAGTCCGGTACAAAGTCCCGGGGTTCATCGCATCGAACCCGAACCGCGTCGAACGCTCCATCAACTCATACCCGTAAGAGTTCCAGTCCCGAAGCGAAAGCAAAATCACCGGCACCAGCCAGTTCCTCGGACGTGCCTCCGCCCCGCTCGGGTCTTTCCCCCCGGAGCGGCGCCTCGGCAGATCCTCGCGGTTCTTCTCCTCGTTGCTCATGGCTCTCTCTTCCATATCTATGTGTAGTTTACATATATATACCGACGAGTCAAGTGGATCAGCGTAACCTTTTCCGACATTGTAACGCTTTGCTGCACCTTTATATGCAAAAAGAATCTAGTGAGGGAAGTTTCTGGGATGGGTAGACTGGGTTATCAGTCAATGGATCATGGGAGTAGGAGGAGACGATGGGCAGTTTGGAAGGGTCGGTAGCGGTTGTAACGGGTGCCGGGCGCGGTCTTGGCAAGGCGATAGCCGAGGAGCTTGCGAACGGCGGGGCGAAAGTCGTAGTCAACTATTCGAAGAGCAAAGACCCCGCCGAGGAGCTCGTGAAGGCGATCGAGTCGAACGGCGGCGAGGCGGTCGCCATTCAAGGCGACGTATCGAACCCGGAGGAGGCGCAAAAGCTCGTCGAGCAGGCGGTCGAGAAATACGGGAAGCTCGACATCCTCGTAAACAACGCGGGTATCACTATAGACAAGACGATGAAGAAGCTGACGCCCGACGACTGGGACAAGGTCGTCACGGTGGACTTGAACAGTTGCTTCTATACCTTCAAGGCCGCGATGGAGCATCTCACGGAGAGCGGCGGGAAGGTCATAAACATAAGCTCGTTCGTCGGGCAGGCGGGGAACTTCGGGCAGGCGAACTACGCGGCGGCGAAAGCCGGGGTCATCGGCTTCACGAAAGCGGCGGCGAAGGAGATGGCCCGCCACGGCGTAACCGTCAACGCCGTATGCCCCGGCTTCATCGAGACCGACATGTTCGCCGACGTGCCGCAAAAAGTAGTGGACGAAAAAATAGTGCCGATGATCCCACTCGGAAGGATCGGCCAACCAGAAGACGTCGCAAAGGCCGTCAAATACCTCTGCGTGGACGGCGACTATATAACCGGACAAACCCTCAGCGTAAACGGTGGCGTGTACATTTAGAGAAACCGGGAGGCGGGAGTCGAGAGGCGCTCGCTCGTTTCGGGAGTCGGGATATTCTCGACTCCCTTTTCTCAGGATACACTCGCCTCCCCGCCCGAGGGACTCTCGCCGGACTCGACCGGGGCGATGTCGGATGCGGGCTTCGCCTACATGCTTTTCACGACTCCCCACTCCCGAAGCGACACGAAGCGGCGTGCCTCCCGACTCCCCGTACTTATGGCCCGAGGGAGTAAACACCGGCCCCATTCCGTTGCATATTTCGGCCCATCTTCTAGTTGCGTCTGACACATACATTCTATCCGTATACAATTAATGGCATTGCAACAAAGCGTCATGGTTTAAGCAAAGCACGGTTGTCGAGTAGATTGAGAGGATGCAAACATGGGACGGCTAAGTGGACGCATCGCGGTTGTAACCGGAGCGGCGCGTGGGATCGGGGCGGCGGAGGCTATCCGGCTGGCGCAGGACGGCGCAAACGTGGCGGTTCTCGACCTCTCGGCGGAGTCATGCCAGGAGACGGTCGAGGCGATCGAAGCCACGGGGGCCGAGGCGCTCGCTGTCGCTTGCGACGTGTCGAGCGGGCAGCAAGTCGAGGCCGCTTTCGAGGAGGTGGCGAACCGTTTCGGACGGATCGACATCCTCGTGAACAATGCCGGGCTTCTGCGCGACAACCTCTCGTTCAAGATGAGCGAGGAGGATTGGGACAAGGTTCTCGACGTGCATCTCAAGGGGAGCTTCCTCTGTTCGAAGGCCGTCCAGAAATACATGGTCGAGCAGGAATACGGCAAGATCGTCATGACGAGTTCCATCGTCGCGCTCGGCAACCGCGGACAGGCGAACTATTCGGCGGCGAAGGGCGCGCTCCAATCCCTCGCCCGCACCCTCGCCATCGAACTCGGTCGTTTCAACATAAACGTCAACGCCGTCGCCCCCGGATGGGTCGAGACCGAAATGACGAAAGAAGCCGCCGAACGAGCCGGAATGAGCATGGAAGAAATGAAAGACCGCTTCGCCAAAAACATCCCGCTGAAGAGATTCGGTCGCGTGGACGACATATCGAACGTCGTCTCCTTCCTCGTCTCCGATGAAGCATCGTACATAAGCGGGGAGACGATTTATGTGGCGGGCGGGCCTTCGAGTTCGGTGATCTAAAAGCTGATCAGCATTTCAGCCAGTCAGCTTGTCAGCTTTTTGGGGGCGGAGGGTTTTCTCTCCGCCCTTTCGCTTGCCTCGATTTCCTTTCACCGTTACGGAACCGCCAGCCGAGCGAGTTCGAGAAGGAAGTTCGGGTATATGCCGAGGATTATCGAGATCGCCGCGCTTATCGCCAACGGCACGATTATGAAGTTCGAGGACTCTTTTATGGTCGGCTTCTCGGCTTCGTTCTCTTCGCTCTCCCCCCGACTCCCGAGGAAGATCATGCGGAATATCTTCAAATAGTACGCCGCCGCAAGCAACGTGCTTATGAGGAAAACGAAGAAGAACGCGATCTGCCCCGCCTGAATCGTCCCGAGGAACAAATACCATTTGCTTATGAACCCCGCCGTCGGAGGAATGCCGACGATGCTCAAAACCCCGATGGCGAACGCCCCCGCCGTCCACGGCATGAGACGCCCGATCCCCCCCATCTCCGAAACTTTGAGCGTGCGCGCCGCGATGTATATCGAACCCGCGCAAAAGAAGAGCGTGATCTTTCCGAAGGCGTGGTTCATTATGTGGATGATCCCCCCCGTCATGCTCGAAGAACTCAAAAGCGCCACCCCGAGAACCATGTACGAAAGCTGGCTGATGGTCGAGAAAGCGAGTATCGCCTTTATATTGTCGAGCATGAACGTATAAAAAGAAGCGAGCAAAATCGTAACCGAAGCAATGACCGCCGTGGTGAACCCGAGATTCAAATCCCCCATAAGCCCCGGCCCATAAACGTCGAGGATGAGACGCAATATACAAAACACCCCCACGTTCACGACCGCCACCGCATGAAGCAACGCGCTCACCGGAACGGGCGCGACCATCGCGCTCGGAAGCCACCCGTGAAACGGCATGATCGCTGCCTTCGCCGACCCGAAGAGAAACATGAGATAAACGACGACGAGAAGCGCGCCCCCCGCCCCCTCCGGGAAAACCCCTCCCGGCTGGAAATCGAACGTCCCGGAGACGACATATATGAGGAATATCGCCGGAAGCATGAACACGATCGAAGCCCCGAGGTGGTAAAGAAGATACCTCCGCCCCGCCGCCTTCGCCTCCTCCGTGCCTTCGTGGATCACGAGCGGATACGTCACGAACGTGAGGAGTTCATAGAAAATATAAAGCGTGATGAGGTTCTCGGAGAATGCTATGCCCATCGTCACGGCGAGCGTGACGGCGAAGCACGCATAGAAACGTGTTTGCGCGCGTTCCCCGAGGCTCCGCATATACCCGATGGAGTACACCACCGCGAGTATCCACAAAAACGATGCCGTGAGCGCGAGGAGAACCCCGAGCGCGTCCACCCGGAACGAGATCGAAACTTGCGGCAAAAACGGGAAGAGCGTGAAATGGAGAGTATTCCCCGCGAGAATCGACGGCACCATCGCGCACACGATCAAAAACTGGAGGATCGAAGCCCCGAGCGAACACCCCTCGCGAATGTTCGGCGTATTCCGCGTCGCATAAATCCCCGCCACCCCCGCGAGCGCGACGGCCATCGCGAGGAAGGGCAAAATCGAGAAGACCTCCATTTAACCCTCTCCAAACCGAAGTCGGAAGAACACCTTCGCTGGGAACGCGGACTTCCAACCCGCATGCGAAGCCCGGTCGCGTTGCGGGATATGCCCGCGCCCCCGGAGGAGCTTCGCCCATCCCACACTCCCGGAAAACATCGACCCCGTCGAGCGAACCACCATCCGAACATACCTTCGAGGCATTTTTATCCCTCCTTCATTCACGCGCCGCCACATTCTCCACCCCGGCTCCGGCCATCGGCCCGCCCGAAATCCTCTCCGCGAGGGCGTCCGTCGAGCCGCCCGTCATTTCGAGGAGCGGAGCCGGATATAGCCCGATCCAAAATATCACGGCGACGAGCGCCACGGAGATCATGACCTCTCGTGGCCGGAGGTCGCGTGCCGTCCGCACCGCCTCGCGGGTCGCCGGGCCGAAGAAGGCACGCTCGTAATAAAGGAAGAAATACCCCGCGCTCAAGATGATCCCGACCACCCCGACGACCGCGAGCGCCCAATGAACCCGGAACGCGGCGAGGAAAATAAGGAACTCCGCCGGGAACCCGCTCGTCCCCGGCGTCCCGATGCTCGCCAAGCCGATGATGAAGAAGAACGTCGCGAGGAGAGGCATATGCCGGGCCACCCCCCCGAACGACGAAATTTCCCACGACCCGACCCGTGCATATAAAAAGCCCGCGAGGAAGAAGAGGCCCGCGCTCGCGATCGCCATATTCACGAGCATGAGGAGGCCGCCTTGAAAACCTTGCGTGCTCAAAGTGAACATCCCGAGCGTCGCGAGTCCCACGTGGCTCACGCTCGCAAACGCCAAAACGCGCCGGAGGTTCGGCTGGACGAGTGCGATCAAAGCTCCATATATGATCGCCACCACCCCGAGTACCGCCACGATCCAAAACCACTCACCCGCCGCCTCGGGAGCGAGCGGAATGGCGAACCGAATGAACCCGAAGATTCCCATCTTCAAACCGACGAGGAAAATACTCATCCCCACCGGCCCCTCCGAGAACACCGATGCGAGCCACGTATGGAACGGGAAAAGCGGCCCCTTTACCGCGAACGCGAAAGCCATGAGGAAGAAAACCAAAGTTTGAACTCCGAGCGAGGCCGGAGTCGCCATAAGCTCCACGAAAGCGAATGAAAACTCCCCCGTCGCATTCAAATGGTTCACCCCGAGAACCACGATCGCCACGAGGAGCGGCGCCGAGCCGACGAGCATATACATCACATACTTCGTCCCGGCGTACTGTCTTTGAGGCCCGATCCCCCACACCTTTATAAGGAAATAACTCGGCACGAGCATAAGCTCCCAAAACACAAAGAAAAGCAAAAGGTCGAGAGAAGCGAACACCCCGAGCGTCGCCGTCTCCAAACCGAGAATCGCAATGAGATACGCCCTCGAAAAATATCTCACGCTCCCCCACGAAAGAAGCATCACGAGCACCGTCAAAAACGCCGTCAAAGGAATAAAGAGGACGCTTATCCCATCCACCCCCACGAAGTACCCCACCCCGAGTTCCGGCATCCACTCCGCCCGCTCCGCAAACTGAATCGCCGAAGACCCCGGAACGAAAAAGAAAGCCATCACCATCGAAAGCGCGAAAACGAGAACCGCCCCCCCGAGGGCGACCTTCCGGGCAATCCCGTCATCCTTTATAAAAGCGAGCGCGACCGCGCAAAGAAGCGGGAGGAAAATAATGAGAGACAAAATCGGGAACCCGATTTGCCCGGTGGCGGGCATCACTTCGAGGGTCATGGTCGCTCCTTCCAGTCGGAAATACCGGGAGTCGGGATGGTCTCGACTTTCTCCGCCCGTTCACTTCCGCCCCCCCGCTCGACGAACTCTCGATGGACACGGACGGCGGCGATCTCGGCGAAGGCTTCGCCACCATGTATTTCCCGACTCCCGACTCCCGAAGCGTCGCGCAGCGACGCGGCTCCCGACTCCCCGGAGCGAAGCGACCTCGCTTCGAGCGCCTCCAATGACGGTCGCATTCTTTGCACGAACGGGGTCGTCGCCAGCCCGATCCAGAAAATCATCGCTCCGAGGACGAGGGCGATGATCATCTCCCTCGAACGGAGATCTTTCATCTTTGAGGCGGTTCTTTCGTTCACTTCGCCGAGGAAGCCTCGCTGGAAGAACCACAGGAAATACGCCGCCGTGAGGACGATGCCCGTCCCGGCGGCGAGCGCGAGGAGCCAATGCACCTCGAACGCCCCGATGAGGACGAGATGCTCGCCGTTGAAACCATTCGTCCCCGGAAGCCCGATGGTGGCAAGTGCAATGACGAGGAACGCCACCGTGAGCCACGGCGCGGTCGAGGCGACTCCTCCGAGGCTCGAAAGATCGGGGGGGCCGATGCGGGAGCTTATGAAGCCCGCGACGAAGAAGAGGCCCGCCCCGGCGATGCCGAAGTTGATCATTTGCAAAAGCCCGCCTTCGAGGCCGTATATATTCAAAGTGAACATGCTCAATAAAACGACCCCCATGTGGCTCACGCTCGCGAACGCCAAAAGCCGTCGAAGGTTCGTCTGAATTAACGCGATCATCGCCCCGTACACGATGCTCACCGCCCCGAGTATCGCCATCACCCACAACCACCGCACCGAAGCCTCCGGCAATAACGGGATCATGAACCGAAGCATCCCATACGTCCCGAGCTTTATGCCGACGAGGAACACGCTCATACCCACGATCGGCCCTTCTTCGAGAACCTTCGGCATCCACGTGTGGAGAGGGAAAATGGGCGCCTTCACAGCGAACCCGATAAACAAAAAGAAGAAAATAATAGTTTGCATGCTCGCCGGAACCGAAACCCCGAGAAGCTCCATGAAGTCGAAGGTGAGGCCGCCCCCTCCGGCGAAGCTCGCATTGACGGCGAGGAGCACGAACCCGACGAGCATGAGCGCCGACCCCGTAAGCATGAAGTGTATGTACGAAAGAGCCGCCTCCCGCCGTCTCTCCCCCGTCCCCCACCGCGTGATGAGGAAGTACGCCGGGATGAGTTCGAGCACGAAGAACGCCCAAAACATAAGAAGGTCGAGCGAAAGGAAAGCCCCCATCATCGTCGCTTCGAGGCCGAGCGTCGCGATCAAATAATGCCGCGCATCCGAGCGGACCGAATACTCCGCGTACAAAATAACGAGCGCCGTGAGAAGCGCCGTCACGGGAACGAAAAGCACGCTCACCCCGTCCACGCCGAGGTGGTACCCGACCCCGATGCCCGGTATCGAACCGAGGCTCTCCACGAATTGCATGTCCGAAGTCCCGGTGCGAAAGGCGTACGCGAGGAAGAACGCGAGCGCGAGTTCCACGGTCGCCCCGCCGAGGCCCACGCGGTACGCGAGCCTTTCGTCGCGGATGAAGACGAGCGCGACGAGGAGGGCGACGGGGAGGAAGATGAGAATGGTGAGGATCGGGAACCCGACTTGCTCGATGGCGGTTATTTCGTTCAAAGCCATATCGCCACCATGAGCACGGCGGCGAGTGAAACCATCACGATGCTCCCGATCACCACCGGACGCCCGATGACTTCCTCGGTCCGCGTGAGCATGCGCCCGATACCCCCGCTCGCCCCCGGCATCCCCACATGAACCCCGGTGAACGTAACTTTCTCGACCCACGCCGAAACCGCGACGATGGCCTCCGTCAATTTATCGAGGAGGTTCGGCGCGCGGTCAATTCCCCTCTCGATGAACGTCGAAATGCTCCCGCTCATACCCGCGAGCCACCCGAGAACGCCCGGCGCCCGCCGGATGCCCCTCTCCACGAAGTCCGACGCATCCCCTCCCACCCTCGCCACCGCGCCGAGGATGCCGGGCGCCCGCCCGACCCCCTCGCGTTCCACCCACGTCGAAGATTCGCCGCCAACCCTCGTGAGCCACCCGAGGACGCCCGGAGATGGGGCCGACCTCCCCTCCATCTCCTCTTCCTCCTCCCATGTCGAAGTCGGCTCCGCCGCGTCGCTCATGAGGCGCCTCTCCTCCCACGTCTCGCGCGCCACATGGAGCCTCCGGGCCGGCTCCGGAACCCCCGTCGCACGGTCAATGATCTCCGCATCCACCCTCGCAAAAACATGCCCGAGGCGTTTGCTCGTCCGCACGAACACCGCATCATAAAACTCGTCGAGCCAAAAGCGATTCAATGCGAGGTTGTAAACCGCCCGCGTCCTGAAAAACAAAAGCCCCGGCCTCTCCGGTCGAAACCGGTCAAGATACAAAGAAGCGAACCACCCGACACCGAGGAGCATCGCCATGAGAAGCAAAAGCGCCACCACGAGAACCGCGCTCCCCTCCGGAATCCCCGGCTGCGCCGAGATGACTGGCGCGAGGAAAGCCTCGAACCACGTGCCGCGAAGCCCGCCCGGCAATATTCCGACGGCCACCCCGACCCCACCGAGCGCCGCCAAAACCACGAGCGGCACGGCCACCTTCGCCCACGGACTCCCCGAACCCTCCCCGTGCGAATCCTCGAAAAAGGCGACATAAACCATCCGCCCCGCCGCGAAAGCCGCCGCGAAAGCCGCGACCGCCCCCACCGCGAGGAGGATGAAAAGCCCGCCGGAGAACGATGTCCCGAGGACATCCCCTTGCCACCACACCGAGAGGAACGGGAACGCGAGCAAACCGACCGCCGCCACCAAAAGCAATTGATACGCCACCGGAACCCCCGCGCTCATCCGCCCCACCTTCCGAGGGTCCGCCCCGCCGTGAAGGTGATGAAGTATGGAAGGCGCCGTGAGGAAAAGGAGCGTTTTGAAAAAAGCATGCGCCACGAGGTGGAAGATCGCCACCGGGTACGCCCCGAGGCCGCACGCGAGGAACATAAGCCCGAGCTGCGAGGTCGTCGAATACGCGAGGACGCTCTTTATGTCCGTTTGGACGAGGCCGACGACGGCTCCGAACAATGCGGTCGCCGCTCCGACGATGGCGACCGCGAGGAGCGCGTTCGGTGCGAGGTCGAAGATCGGGTGGCTGCGGGCGATCATGTACACTCCCGCCGTCACCATCGTCGCCGCGTGGATGAGCGCGCTCGAGGGAGTCGGCCCCTCCATCGCCTTCGCCAGCCACGTCGTGAGCGGCAACTGCGCCGACTTCCCCACCGCCCCGACGAGGAGACACAACCCGATGGCCGTGAGAACCCCGGTTCCCGCCGACTCGACTTGCCCGAAAACGCCCGTATAGTCGGTGGTTTGGAAAGTCGCGACGATTAAAAATATGCCGATCAAAAACCCCGCGTCGCCGATGCGGTTCATCACGAAAGCCTTCGTCCCGGCCTTCGCGGAGGCGGGCCGCTCATAGTAAAAACTTATGAGCAAATACGAACACACGCCCACGCTCTCCCACCCGAGGAAGAGAAGCACGTAATTATTCGCCATCACCAAAACGAGCATCGCGAACACGAAGAGCGGCACGACCGTGAAGAAGCGCGAGAAGCCCCGCTCGTTGTGCATATAGTTCACCGAGAACACCGCCACGAGGAACCCGATGCCCGTCGTCACGAGCATCATCACCGAGGAGAGCGAGTCGATGAGGAACGCGATGTCCACTCCGAGGTCGCCGCTCGTCATCCACCGATATACGACGATCTCCCGAGGCGCCGGGTCGAAAAGCACGGTGGCGAAAACCCCCACCGCCCCGAGGAAAGAAAGAAGTATCGCCCCCCTCGCGAGCCGATGCACGACGCGGTACGAATACCTCTCTCCGAGCATCAAATTGAGACCGTTCGAGGTCGCCGCGAGAAGCGGAAGTGCCACGATGGCGATGACGAGAAGCTCGAACACTTTACGTCCCCCTTCCGTTCGACACGCCGTTCGGGACGATGCGGGCCGGGGGGAGGAAGTCCGTCTCGCCCCGGTACCACTCGAAGGAGTTTTCGACCTCCGGGAGCGGCGTGGTCGGCCCGTCCCACGGCACGAAGCCGACGTCCGGGACGAAGAGGTTCAAATCCCCGGTGTCGGGGTCCATCGCCGCGAGTTGCACCCACGCATTCCCGACGAGTTCTTGTATGGCGGGCTGCCGCCCATATATCTCCCCGAGAACCGAAAGGCTCGCCTCCACGATGAGAAGGAGCCGCATCGGCTCATGCACCTCGACCATTTGCCGAGGAAGCCCCGTCCGAAGGTCGCTCGCCGCCCCCTCCATCACCCCGATGAGACCCGACACGTTGTGCGGAACCTTCGTGTCCGATCCATACTTCACGTTGTCCACGGTGGAGAAATAGTATTCCAAACTAATTCCCGCCCCGACCGGCCCGACAGCGAGGAGTATCCGCTCGACGATGGAGCCGTCGGGATCCTGTGAAGCGTCGTACGAGATGAGGAACGCCCTCCGGTCGAGGAACACTCCTTGCGAGATAGAACGCCGACCGACGATGGCGGATGCGTTCGTGGCGTGTCCGAGTTCGGGACGGGCTTGGCTCATATCCACGACCCGCCCCTCCACATGCCGGAGCGAGACGTCGAGCGGGGCGTCCTTCGGGGCGGAGGCGAAGCGCCGGCAGCGTTCTTGCGCGGAGCGGGAGCGGGCCTCGTCCATGTCCGCGAGGAAGAGCCGCCAGTCTTCCTTATGCGACTCGGGGATGTCCTCGGTGTCGAGGTACGTTATGAGTTCGGAGCCGGTATGGTGTTCGGAGCCGACGAACCACGTGTCGTCGGGGATGGCGATGCCGCGCTCGCGGAGGATGGCCCGAACCGCCGGGCTGTTCGACATCGCGGCGAAGGCTCGGGCGTTCGGGGCGCCGTGCTTCCCGCCGCACGCCCCGCAGTCGTATGCCGACTCGTGCGGGTTGTTGTGGCTGGAGGAGCCGTGTCCGGCGAAGAGGACGATGCGGGCGAAGCCGTGCGTGAGGCCGATATTCCGGAGCATCGTCTCGATCCGGTCCGCTTGCTCGACGGTCGTGAACCCGAGTTGGAAAGCCCCGTCCCTCGCCGGAGTCGGCCCGGCGTCAATGGCGATGGTCGTGCGGACGGGCGGAACCACCCGGCTATGAACCTTCTCCGAGAGGCGGTTGTATCGGTGCGGAGCGAGGATCTTCCCGACGAGCGGCACGCTTTGAATGAAGCCGATGAGGTGTATGAGGAAGTACGCCGAGACGGAGTTCCGTTCGGTTTCCCAGTATGCGTTATGGAACGCCTCCTCCCACTTCGAGCGGGATTTGTGGGTTTCCATGCGCTCCGCCTCCTCCTCGCGGCGGCGTTCCTCGACCTTGTGGACGGGGTGTATGACGGGCGGGCAAAGCGGGGTCGTGTCGTGGTCGTCCACGCCGAGATAGTGCATCGCGATTCCGAAGAACCCCGCCGCCCCGAACGTCTCGTGT
The DNA here is from genome assembly GCA_013697825.1 of Rubrobacter sp. Classification (GTDB taxonomy): domain Bacteria; phylum Actinomycetota; class Rubrobacteria; order Rubrobacterales; family Rubrobacteraceae; genus JACCWD01. The sequence continues at coordinate 6,814 of JACCWD010000115.1, read as the reverse complement.
CCGGGGTCGATCTCTTCGAGGTGACGCCGGATTGCCTCCTCCCTCTCGTCTATGCAATACACGGACTGCGAGCGAGGCCGACCGCCCTCCCTCGTCCTCCAATTCCCCCGACCCCGGTTCTCCGCGATCGCATTGAGAACCTTCTCCCGATAATTCCGCTCATAAGCCGCGAGCCACACCGGGCCGTGATCGGCGGCCGGAAAAGCGTCGAGCGCGGCGATGAGAGCATCCCGCCCTCCATCCCTCATCCGACGAAGCTCCCCGCCCGAGAGTCCGAGAAACTGCGCGAGGTGGAAAAGCCTCCACGCATCCCCGCACACCGCCGCCGCGCCGTCGGCCTCGCGGTGCGTCCATAGCATGTCGGCCATCGTCTGCCACCGCTCGTCCTCGGGGCCGCCGGAGGCGTTCTTGTCCGCAGCGAGGATGCGGGCTTGTTCGGCGAGGTGATCCGGAAGATTCCCTTTATGGAGTTCGCGCCGCACGAAGAACTCGGAGGGGTGCGTCTCGAAGTACGCTCGCAAACTCTGCGCGCTTCCGTCTATGCGCCATGTTTCGCGGCATGTTTTTTGGATGAGGAGTGTTTCGTAAAAGAAGCGTGCCGCCAAAAACTGGATGAGGTCTATGGGTTGAGTTTCCTGGCGCGGGTAATGGGGGTGGGTTTCTCGCCATTGGATCATGCCCGCCCATCCCGGAAGCTCCATGAGAGTGCGCCCGATGTACGCCCCCCAATCTTCTTCCTTCACCCCGAGGTCATCGAGGTGGCCGATGACGGCGTCCCTCGCGAGGGCGGGGAGGTGGTTCAGTTTTTCGCGCCATCCGGGGAGGTCGTCGAATTCGAGAGAGCGGTCTTTGTCGGCGAGGCTCTTCCATGCGTCATAGAAACCGAGGGAGCGACCCGGCATCCTCCACGCCGCCAAACCCTCGTCGAGAAACGCCGCGCACCGCTTCACCATATAGTCGTTGACTCGCTTTCCCAAAGCCTCCCCCGTGAGTTCTTCGAGGAACTCGCTGTGGGTTTTGTCGCGCCCGAGAGGATTCATCTCCCGCTCCATCACGCGACGGACTTCCTCGTGCATGCGTCGCCTCGGGTCGCGGCGGCGGAGTTCGTCGAGGAGGCCGGGGTGCGCGTTTTCACGGAGCGAGAGGAGTATTTCGAGGGCGGCGAAGCCACGTCGATTCAAACCCGTCTTTCCGAGGTCGTGGAGGACGAGCCAGCAAAGATGCGCCGACTCGAGCGTGGACGCCTCGTCGTCGGACTCGTCCTCGCCTCTTTGCAAAAGCTCGAGTTCGGTTTGAACAACGGCCTCGACAGACTTTTTGAGTTCTTCGGTGAGCGGGATGGGCGGGCCTCCCCACCGCTCCATGTGCCGGAACCTCTCCTCCATCCGCTCCGCCGCGCCGTCCACGTCGCGCTCGGTGAAATGCTCCGAGTCCGTCGGCGAAAGCGGGTCTTCGAGACCGTGGACATCGAGGCACGCATTCCACAAAGTGAGAACCGCATACCCTTCGATGTTCCCCTCGAAATGCCTCGCGATGTCTGTGAGAGTCCCCCGGACGCCGAAGTGCCTTCGGGCAAGCGTCTTCACGAGGCGTGTCTCGGAGGCGAGCCATAGTCGGCGCATCCGGTCGCGCTCCGCGTCGTCCACGAAAGCGCCGCCGAAGCTCCGGTCTATGCACGCGAGATATCTGTCCCTCCGGTCGGCGGTGATGGCGAGGGAGCGAAGGCCGGAGTCCGAGTTCCCGGACTTCCCGCCGCCCTCCTCCATCGCCGCCCGGACTTCGGCTCGGACTCGTCCGGTGAGGTCGAGGCCGAGATGAACCTCCATCCATTCGGAGAGAGTCCATTCGCGTCCCACGCGGTCGAGGCTCGCTTCGAGTTCGCTCGCGGCTTTTTCCATGAGGCGGGCGCGGGTCTCCTCCGGGACGCCTTCGCGGAGGCGGGTCGTCGCATCGTTCTCGAATGCTTCGAAGCGGAGGCGGGCGGGGTCGAGGGCTTCGATGCCGTGGAGGAGGTGGATGCGCCGGATGTCCTTCGCTTCGATGGAGCTTCCACCGGAAACCGCGACGGGCGCTTCCTCCGGAAAGGGGCGGGACTCGAAGGCGGCGGTGATGTCTTCGTCGGCGATGCGGTCCGCTTTATAGAGTTCGCGGTATCTTTCGTTCGGGAAATATCCGGCGCCGCCAATGAGGCGGCGGGCTTCGGAGATGGCTTGTTCGAAGGGGAGATGTTGGAGGCCGTGGAGGGTATTGTGGTGGATGAAGGTGGTTATCGGGCCTTGTCCGGCGAGGAGGTGGCTGACGTGATCCACCTCGTGCTTGAGGTGGTGTCGCATCTCGTTCGTTATGGTCGGAGACATTCGCGCCTTTCTAGCCGAAGAGGGAAGCCATTTGAACCATCGTCTCGTTCATGAGTCCCAAAGCCACGCCCGGATAAAGCCCGAGAACGAGCATGAGGGCGGCGAGCGGGAGTATCACCACAAGCTCGTACCCGCCGATGTCTTTGAGGTTTGCCCATTTCGGATCCACCTCGCCCATCACCATACGCCCGATCGCCCGCAATGAATACGCCGCCGTCAAAAGAACGCCGATGAGCGCGATGATGATGTAAAGCCCCCATTGCTGGAAAGCCCCCACGAGAACGTGGAACTCGCTCACGAACTGCGCGAGTCCCGGAAGCCCCATCGAAGCGAGGAGCGCGAGCGAGAAGAGTACCGAAAACACCGGCACGCTCGACATAAGCCCCCGGAAGTCCGTCATGTCTCTCGTATGCGCCCGCTCGTAAAGCACGCCGACGAGGAAGAAGAGGCCCGCGCTTATGATTCCGTGCGTCACCATCATCATGACCGCTCCGGTGAAGCCGATGACGTTCAAAGCGGCGATGCCGACGAGGACGAAGCCCATGTGGTCTATCGAGGAGAAGGCGACCATGGATTTGAGATCCGTTTGGCGCCACGCTAGAAGCGCACCGTACAAAATGTTCACGAAGCCGAGGGCGAGGAGAATCGGGGCGAACCACTGCAAACCGAGCGGAAGAAGCTCCCCCGCCCGCATAAGTCCGTACGCCCCCATTTTGAGGAGGAGGCCGGAGAGGACCATGCTCACGGGCGTCGGGGCTTGGACGTGCGCGAGCGGAAGCCATCCGTGGAGAGGGAAGATCGGTATCTTCACGGCGAACCCGGCGAGGAAGGCGAGGAACGCCCCCGTCTGGAAAGTTTGCGTCCATCCGTCGCGGTTTTGGAGAAGCTCGCGCATGTCGAAGGTGCCGGAGTCGGCGTTCAAATACACGGCGATGATGCCGAGGAGCATGAATATGGAGCCGACGAGCGTATACAAAAAGAAGCTCATCGCGGCGACGTCCTTCCGCTCGCCGCCCCACAAGCCGATGAGGAAGAACATCGGGACGAGTCCGACCTCGTAGAAAACATAGAAAAGGAACCAATCTTGCGCGACGAACACCCCGAGTACCGCGAACTCGAGGAGGAGGAACCACGCGAAATATCCCTTCACCCGGTCGCGCAGCCCGAGCGATGCGACGACCGCCGCGAGGCACACGAGGGAAGTGAGGAGAAGCAATGGAAACGAAAGTCCGTCGAGGCCGAGGGCGTACGTCATGCCGAGGTCGGGGATCCACTCGACCCGCTCGGTAAATTGGAGATCCGATGTCCCCCGGTCGAAGAAGAAGAGGAGGCTCCAGCAAATCGCGAACGAGACCCCCGTGCATCCGACGGCGACGCTTTGGATGAGCTTCACGTTCTTGCTGGGCGAGATGAGGACCGCGACCACGCCGAGGAGTGGAAGCCACACGATCAAAGTCAGGATCGGGATAGTCATAGCTCGCTCCTCGCGATCCTCGCCCCGCGACGCCTCATACGGAATCCGGGAGATCGCTTCCTTCGACGCGACAGCCGAGTCTTCCCGGTAGAGACGTAGCATGCTACGTCTCTACGAACGTTCGCCCCGCGACACCTCGCAGCGAAGTTCATAAAGACTCCGCCTCGCCAATGAGGCTCCGGGCGACCGTCGCAGCCTGTCCGAGAAGTATTTCCTGAAACCTGAAGCCTGAAGCCTGAAGCCCGACCTGTGAACATCACTCCTCCCTTTCCGCTCGGCTTCATCCGGCGAGCGTCCTTTTCTTGTCTTCCAGCAAGGCGCGCACCATGTCCCGGATCGAGACCATGCCCACAACCTCCCCGGCGTCGTCGAGCACGATCAAGTGCCGAAACCCGCGTTCGATCATCGTCCGGGCGGCGTCCACGACGTGCCAGCCCACGGTGATGGTCACCGCATTGGAGGTCATGTAGGCGCCGACCTTCGTGCTGGTGGGATCGGCTCCGTCGGCGACCGCCCGGAGCAAGTCCCGCTCGGTGATGATCCCGGGCCCTCCCTCCCCGGAGAGCACCACGGCCGAACCCACGCCGCGCTCCCAAATGCCCCGAGCCGCCTCCGAGAGGGTGTGTTCGGGATCCACGGTGAGGACCTCCTGCCGGGTTACAAATGATTTAATCAGCATGGATCCGGGCGCCCTCCTCCTTGTTTATGCCGTCGTCTTCTCCGCTTTGACCGGCGTCCCGCGCCTCGGCGAGAGGTCGTCGTGACCGGATGGCTCGAGATGCTCCATGTTCCGCCACTCCACCTCGCCGCCGTCGTCAGTGTACACCCGCTCGAAGTCGCTCAGGCGATCCATCACCGTGTGGTCTACGAAGTGGACGTCGGAGAAGTCCATCACGACGTTCTTCCCCTTCGGGAGTGAGTCGAGCTTGCTCCGGATCCCGAGGAAGTTGTGGAACCCGAGCGCGCCCGAGAAATGAACCGGAACCACGCCGTTCTCCGAAGCCACATCCACCTTCGGCTTGAAGACATTGTTCGGCTTCGTCCGCCCCACGACGAACGCGATGATGAACGCCACGATGAGTCCGGTGGCGACGCCGATGAGGAGGTCCGTCAAAAGAACCGTGACCGCCGTGACGGCCATGAACAAAAACTCCGTCCGTCCGACGTGGAGCGCGTGGCGGAACTCGTTCGGGTGGGCGAGGCGGAATCCGATCACGAGGAGGACTCCGGCGAGGGCGGCGAGAGGAATCTGCGACAAAAGCCCCGGCACGGCGAGGACGAAAGCGAGGAGGAAGAAGCCGTGGAAGAAGTTCGACCACCGCGTCTTCGCTCCTTGAAGAATGTTCGCTTTGCTCCGGACGACCTCGGCGATCATGGGGAGTCCGCCGATGCCGCTCGAAAGCGCGTTGCCGACGCCCTTGCCGAACAACTCCTTGTTCATGTTCGACTGGCGCTTGTACGGGTCTATCTTGTCCACCGCCTCCGCTGTGAGGAGCGATTCGAGGCTCGCGACGAAGACGAAGAGGAAGATCCACTTTATCGAGGTCGCGGTCAAAATCTGCGAGAAGTCGGGGAAGGCGAAGCCCGCGAGAAGGCCGCCCTCCGGGAGCGGCACGAGATATTGCGCCCCCGTCTCGTACGTGTTCCCGAAGAGCGTGTACGAGCCGCTCGTTCCCACCCCGAGGCCGATAGCCATCAAAGTGCCGACGACCACCGCGACGAGCGGGGCCGGAACAATGCCGGAAATTCTCCCCATCTTCGGCCAGAAAACCATTATGAGGATCGCCGTCAATCCGATGACGGCGACGTACGGGTTCAGATTGAGGATGGTCGGCGGAATCGCCGTCAATATTCCGAGGCCGTGCTCGCCGGGGTTCTCGCGTCCGAGGGCGATGTGGATTTGCCCGGCCATGATGATGAGGCCGATGCCCGCGAGCATGCCGTGGATCACCGAGGAAGCGAAAAAGCCGGTGAGCTTGCCGGCCCGAAGGAACGCCAATCCGATCTGGATGACCCCGGCGACGACGCCGACGGCGAGGGCGAGTTGGTAGCCGAGCGCGGCGTCCCCGCCGCCGAGTTCCTGAACGGCGCCGAGGACGATCACGATCATGCCCGCCGCCGGGCCGTTTATCGTCACGTGGGAGCCGCTTATGAGCGAAACGAGCATGCCCGCGATGATCCCGGAGATGATCCCCGCTATCGGCGGAAACCCCGAGGCGATCGCTATGCCGAGGCACAACGGCAAAGCGATGAGGAATATGACGAACCCGGAGACGACATCGCTCTTCCAGTTTTCGGCCAGCCCCGGCAAATAGTCCTTCGGCGGCTCGGGGCGGTCGGGGCGTTCCGATCCGCCCATCTCCGGCTGTCGGCCAACGTCGTCGCTGCTCATATCTCACCCTCCTTGCGTCCGGGCCAGCCGCCCTCCCCCCTCCATCGAGGGCGGCGGCGGGCTTCCGGTCTGGATCTCCACCGTTACATTCCTTCCCGAACATGCGAAAGCCATTGTGATACACCCGATACGAGCCACGCATCCCCAAAAATAGCCAAGTTTTTGCTCGCTTCACCTTCGGCTCCGCTCCGGTGAGTGGTGAATAGCGAGTAGAAAAAACACTTCTCGCATTCGCATCGACTTCGAGGATTCGAGGGGGCATGGGTGCCGCGAGGCCGTGCGGGAAACCTTGCGGATGCCGATGGCGGCGCGGCGCGTCGGTGCCGAATCCCCCTTCGCCGCGTCGCCATCGGACGGGCTTCCATCCCGATTCGCGGCTTGAGTCGAGGCAGATGCGAGTAGCAACTGTCTTCAGTGTCAAGGGGTCAGAGCATGGGAAGACCTCCAAGGGGTTCTTCGGTTCTTGAGGATCGCGTCGAGCGTCGTCAGCAGCTTCCTCATGCACGCCACAAGGGCGACGAGCTTCGGCTTGCCCTTCGCCAGCAGCCTCTCGTAGAACGCCCTCATCTCCGGGTTGTGCCGCGTGGCGAC
>JACCWD010000111.1 GCA_013697825.1 Rubrobacter sp. | reverse complement strand
CGGGGTGGCGTCCAGGCTGATCCGGCGTATCCTTAGTGCCATGCGCTGACTCCTTGTGATGAAGGTTGGTGGTGCTTCCTTCACCTTAGCAAGAGAGTCAGCGTATTCGTTAACTAAACCGTATTGTGCTTAGAGCCGCGCGCGGCCCGGTTTTGATCTGTCCTTCCTGAAAGGAAGAGTCATGCCGGATCCGGTTGACCACTATCGCGTTCGCCGGACGACGTGAACGGCTTTGTTTCGCGAATCGAAAATAAGATCGGCGATTCGCTCCCTTTCCGACCAGACTCGGTATCAGCCGTCCGCGCCCTCTTCCCGGCCTTCGAGGTGCGCGATCCCCGACACTTCCTCCACCGCGAGGACGAAGGCTATGCCCTTCGCGGGTTCGTCGAGCTTCCCCGCTTCGACGACCGCGTCGAGGACGCCCCGGGCCTTCTCCGGCTCGACGAGGATGAGGACGACCTCCCGCTCGGAGCTTATGGAGATGCCGAAGAACTTGCGGGCCTCCTTCGCGCCGGTGCCTCGGGCGAGCAGGATCGTTCCCCCCTCCGCCCCGGCCTCGCCCGCGGCGTCGAGCACCCCCCCGGTCGTGCCTTTGGGGAGTATCGCGACGATGAGTTTGTATCCCTCCATGTCCCCTTCCTCTCTAATTCACTTCCCCAAGGATTATCCCCAGCAAAAGTACGCACAACACCGGGCCGAGCGCCGCGAACGCCACAAGCCCGAAGCCGTAAATGAGTATGTCCCCCCGGTCGAGGGCGGTCGCAAGCCCCGTGCCGAGCGCGATGGCGAGCGGAACCGTGACCGGCCCCGTCGTCGCCAGCGCGGCATCGAAGGCGAGTCCGGTGTACCGCTCGGGGGCGAAGAACGTCAGCGTCAGCGCGAGAGCGAGCGCGGGGATGATGAACGGCGTGGTCTCGATGCCGAGGACGATGCGCGACGCTCCGACGGCGATCCCGAGCGCGACCCCGACGGCGACCGTCTGGATGAAGAGCGTCCTCCCCAAAGCCCCCGCAGTCGCGGTCTCGACCCGATCCGCGAGAACTTGGAGCGCGGGTTCCGCGAGCGTCGCCCCGTAGCCGAGCGTCAGCGCGAAGAGGATGACGAGGATGAGGGATCCTCGTTGGGCGAGCGCGCCCGCCGCCGCCTCTCCGAGGGGCGTAAGCCCGATCTCGAGCCCCTTCATGAAGATTATGAGGCCGACGACCGTGAGGCCGAGGCCGATGGATATCTCCCGCCAGTTTTGAAGAGGCTCCCGCAAAACGACGAGCTGGAAGACGAGCAAAATCCCGATCACGGGCGCCACGCTCCGGAGCCCCTCGCCGACGATCTTGAGCAGCTCGACGACCGCGCCCATCATCCCTCGGCTCCGTATCGGGAAGACGGCGGCGAAGCGGCTCTCATTGCGAGGCTTCGATCAAGTGGTTTATGCCGACTATCTTCTTCGCGTCGAGCACGAACCCGACGCCCGTGCCGGGCTTGTCGAGTTGTCCGGCCTCCACTATGGCCTCCAAAATATCGTCCGTCTTATGCTCCGGGACGAGGGTGAGGATGATCTCCTTCTCCGGCTCGATGGAGAGGCCGAAGAGCTTTTTATGCTCGTGTATGCCCGTCCCGCGCCCATAGAGGATGGTTCCTCCTTCGGCTCCGGCGTTCTTCGAGGCTTTGACGATCTTGTCCGCCTGCCCCTTCGGGATGATCGTCACTATGAGGTCAAGCTCCGCCAGAGGTCTCAACTCGCTTCTCCTCCTTCTCGGGTTTCGGGTCGTTTCTTCTTTCCTGGATTCTATAGATGATTCCGAGTATGAGGACGGCGAGGATCGGGGCGAGGGCCACGAGCGCGACGAGGCCGAACCCTTCGACCACCGGGTCGCGCCCCTCCAAACCCGTCGCCGCCCCCACCGCGAGAGCCAGTATGAACGTCACCGTCATCGGCCCGGTCGTCACGCCACCGGAATCGAAGGCGATGGAGGTGAAAGTGTCCGACGAAAACCGGGTCAACGCAAACGCGAGCAGATAGCCGGGAACGAGTATCCCCCACAGCGGAATCCCATAAAGAACCCGGGCCATCGCGAGCGCGACCGCGAAGCCGACCCCGACGGCGAGCGTGATGAGTATCGGCGTGCTCTTTATGGAACCCGTGGAGACCTTCTCGACCTCGTAGTTCAAAACGCGCACGGCCGGCTCGGCGATGATCGAGGCGAACCCGAGAACGAAACCGACCGGGATGAGTATCCAACTATATTCCACGCCGCTGAGAACCATCCCCGCGAACTCCCCGAACGGGAGGAATCCGACGTGGACACCCTGCAAAAACAGCGACAATCCGAAGATGCTGAACGCTATGCCCACGAGAACCCTCGGCAGATTCGGAAGTGCCGCCCGGCCGACGACCACTTGAAAAACGGCGAGCAAAAGAAGCAGCGGCGCGAGCGCGAAAAGGACTTCGAGCAAAGTCTCCGGGTATCCGTCGAAAACGCGGAGGGGATTCAACTAAAAAGCACCCCGAGAACCATCACGGCGATGATCGGGCCTATCGAGGCAAGGGCCACGAGTCCGAACCCTTGCGAAACCCCGTTCCGCCCCGCCAAAACCGAGACGACGCCGACGTTGAGGGCGATGAGGAAAGGCACGGTAATGGGGCCGGTCGTAACGCCTCCGGCGTCGAAGGCTATGGAGAAATAGTCGTCCGGCACGAAGTAGCTGAGGACGAACACGACGGCGTAGCAAGGAATGAGGACGTGGACCAACCGCAGGTCGAAGACCGTCCTGAGCATCGCGATCACCACCGAAATCCCGACCCCGAGGGAGATCGAGTATATGAGCAGGCTCTCGGAGGTAAGACCTTCGGACGCGTCGTTGATCTGCGAGGCGAAGATCCTCACGTCCGGCTCGGCGACCGTGATGACGAAGCCGAGGAGGAAGCCGAAGACGAGGATGAGCGCGAAGCCCCGACTCGGGAGGTATGAACCCAGCGACTCCCCGAGCGGAAGAAGGCCGAGCTTCACTCCGAAAAGGAAAAGCGCGAGTCCGACTATCGTCATGGCGGCGGCCAGCAAAAACTGGAAGAAATCGGCGAATGGCATTTGGATGAGGGAGATCTGCAAAAGCACGATCACCACCGTCACGGGAAGGACGGCGTAAAGAACCTCCAGAAACTCTTCCTTTAGCGCGTTCAGCAAAGCTCTCCCGCCGGGTGCCGCCAGAAAAACATCTCAGGCGAATACTATTATAGAAACGAATTTCGGAGGCTCCCCGCCGATGCATCCCCGGGCGCGGCCGCTACGGGGACGTCGGATTCGCCGCCTCCTTCGCCTCCCGCTCCTTCGCCCGCTTCGCCTGCCAAACTTTGAGGAGCGCGAGTACGGGGGAGGCTATGAAGATCGAGGAATACGCCCCGGCGGCGATCCCGACGAGGAGCGCGAACGCGAAGTCCGCAAGCGCGGCCACACCGAAGATGAGAAGGGCCGTCACCGGTATCAAAGTCGAGATAGTGGTGTATATCGAGCGCCTCACGACTTGGCGGATAGACTGGTTGACCATCTCGTTGAAGCGCCGTCGGTTGTATCCGACCTCCGGGGTGTTCTCCCGGATTCGGTCGAAGACAATGATAGTGTCGTAGACCGAATAGCCGAGGATGGTCAGGATCGCGACCACCGTAACGAGGCTCACCTCCCGCCCGACTATCGCGTAAAAGCCCGTCGTCAAAACGATGTCGTGGGTGAGCGCCGCCATCGCCGCCATCGCGAAGACGAACTCGTAGCGGAGGGTTATGAAGAGGATTATGACGAGCAGCGAGGCCGCCACCGCGCCGAGGGCGTCGTTTCGTATTTGCTCCCCGAAGCTCGGGCTGATGTTCGTCGTGGAGATCTCCGCATCGAGCGCCCCGGACATGGCGTCCCGGATGTCGGATGCCTCCGCCTCGCTCACGACGGGCGTCCGCACGTCGTACCCATTCTGCCCGAGGCTTTGAATCTGCGCGTCCTGTCGGATGTCTTGCGGAAGAGCCTCGCGCAGTTCGCCCTCGGTGAGTTGAGTTTGGGCGTTCGTCGCGGTGAACTGCGAGCCTCCCCGGAAATCGAGGCCGAAATTAAGGTTCCCGAGAAGGATCGCGACGAGTCCGATGACGAAGAAGACCCCCGAGACCGTGAACCATATCTTCCAGTTTCCGACGAAGTCTATGCTTTGAATGCGAGAGATCATCTACTTCACTTCCCTTTGCGCCGCCGAGATGCTCTTCTTCGACACGCCCATCATAGCGGGCGAAAGCTGGAAGTTCCGGCTCGCCACAACCCCGAGCAAAGCCCGCGTAACCACCACAGCCGTGAGCATCGAGAGCATCACCCCGAGCGCGAGGAGAACCGCGAACCCGCGGACTTGAGCGCTCGCCAGAGCGAACAAAATAAACGCCGTGATGAGCGTCGTCGCGTTCCCGTCGAGGATCGCCCGGAAGCCCTTCTCATACCCGAGCCTCACGGCGGTGCGGGGCGTCTTCCCCTTCCGCACCTCTTCCTTCACCCGCTCGAAGATAACGATGTTCGCGTCGACCGCCACCCCGATGGAAAGCACGATACCCGCGATCCCCGGCAGCGTCATCGTCACCGGAATCGCCACGATAAGCCCCCAGAGAAGGAACGCATACACGAACAGCGCGATCGCCGACACCACCCCGAGCGCCCGGTAAATGAAGAGGAGGAAAAGAAGAACCAAACCGAACCCGACCGCCGCTGCCGTCAGCCCGCTCCGAAGCGAATCCGCCCCGAGCGTCGGCCCGATGGTCTGCGTGGAGAGGATCTCCATGTTCACCGGGAGCGCGCCGGTTTGAAGGACGACCTCGAGTTCCTCGGCCTCGTCTTGCGGAAGACCTTGCGGGTTGCTCCGGTTCTCGATGATGACCTGCCCGCCGGAGATCGGCTCGCTGACGACGGGCGCGCTCACCACCTCTTCGTCGAGGACGATCGCGAGTTGCCCCGAGTCGGGCTGCCCGGAGGCGAGTGCGTTTTGGGAGATGTCGCGCGAAAGCTCGAAGAATTGCCGCCCGCCCTCGTTCGTGAGATCCATTTGAACGCCGAGCCTTCCGGTTTCGTCGCGGGTGAGGATGGCATTGTTGAGAGCCTCGCCCGTCATGTCCGGGTCTTCGCTCACGATGTACCCGGTCACGAAGATGCCTTCCACCCCCGGGTCTCGCTGCTCGCCGAAGATTATTTGGGTCTCCCCCTCCTCGAACTCGCTATCGCCGCGAAGGTCTTCCCGGAGTTCCTCCCTCACCTCCTCGGCCTCCTCCGGGCCGGCGGCCTGCTCCTGATCGATTGCGAGAACCTCGTAGAAATAAAGCTGCGCCGTACGCCCGATCACCTCGACGGCTTGCTCGGTGTCAGTCAGGCCGGGGATGTCCACGAGGGCTTGATCCGCGCCTTGCTGGCGTATCTCCGGCTCCGTAACGCCCAAACTATCCACCCGGTCTCGAATAACCTCGATGGCCCGAGCCATCTCCTCGGTCGTGACCTCGCCCCCGTCCTCGCGGAAGCCCTCCATCTGGACGCGAACCCCGCCTTCGAGGTCGAGGCCGAGTTGCGTGGCTTCGGAGACGGGCTGTCGGAGGAAGATCAAATACGCAGCCACGCCGATAAGCACGACCACGAGCCCGAGAATAATGAGGTTGTTCCGCAAGCTATTCATAATCCGCCCGTCATTCTAGCTCATTGAGGTTTCAGCCTACAGGCTTCGGGCTTCAGTTTTTCGCGCCACCCGAAACCCGTCGCCTGAAACCCTCCATCCACCGCTCGAAATCCCCCGCCTCGATCCGCCCCCTCGCCTCCCGGCAAAGCTCCGTTACGAAATGGACGTTGTGGTACGTGAGGAGCCGATGGCCGAGCATCTCGTCCTCCCGCACGAGATGCGAAAGATACGCCCTCGTATACCCCGAACACGCCTCGCACCCGCACTCCGCATCGAGCGGGGAAAAGTCCCGGCGGAACCTCGCGTTCTTCAAATTCATCCGACCGTCTTTCGTGAGAACCGAACCGTGGCGGGCGAGCCGAGTCGGAAGAACGCAGTCGAACATATCCACGCCGAGCCGGATGACCTCCAAAATTCCGGCCGGGTCGCCGATCCCCATGAAATACCGGGGTTTGTCGGCGGGGAGGTTCGGCGATACGAGCGAGAGCATCCCGAGCATCTCTTCCCGAGACTCCCCCACCGAAAGCCCCCCGACCGCATATCCGTCGAACCCGATATCCGTCGTGAGCGAAAGACTCTCTTCGCGAAGGTCGGGGGAAAGCCCGCCTTGAACGATCCCGAAGAGGCTTTGACCGCTCCTCGTGTGAGCCTCTTTGCATCTCTCCGCCCACCGAGCCGTCCGGCGGAGCGACTCGCGATGGTATTCGCGCTCGGCGTTCGCGGGCGGGCATTCGTCAAGGGCCATAGCGATGTCCGCGCCGAGATCCTCTTGAACCCGCGTCGTGAGTTCCGGGGTGAAAGCGTGGATCGAACCATCGTACACCGAGGCGAACTCGACCCCCTCCTCGCTCAATTTCCGCGTCTTCGCGAGCGAGAAAACCTGATACCCCCCCGAATCCGTGAGCATCGGCCCTCCCCACCCCGAAAACCCGTGAAGCCCCCCGGCCTCGCGCACGATGTCCGGGCCGGGCCGGAAATACAAATGGTACGTGTTCCCGAGGACGACCCCCGCCCCGATGGTTTCGAGGTCGCCCGGCGTGAGTCCCTTCACCGTCCCCTTCGTTCCTACGGGCATGAACGTCGGAGTCGGCACGGAGCCGTGCGGCGTATGAAGCACTCCGGCGCGGGCCTCGCCGTCGCGGGCCGTGATCTCGATGGAGACGGGAGCCGTCATCCTCCCCGACTCCCCGCCCTTCCGCCATTCAAAACGAGCATCGCATCCCCGAACGAATAAAAACGATACTCCTCCCGAACCGCCTCCGCGTATGCCTCCTTCACAAGCTCCTTCCCGCCGAAGCTCATGACGAGCGCGAGGAGCGTAGATCGCGGCAAATGGAAATTTGTCACGAGCGCGTCGAGAACCTTCCATTCATATCCGGGATATATAAAGATGTCCGACTCCCCTTCGTCTTTCCCGCTCGTCGCCCAGCTTTCGAGCGTCCGGGCGACGGTCGTCCCGACCCCGATGACCCGCTCCGCGCCCGCGACGGCCCGCGCCGTCTCTTCGGGGACGGAATAATACTCGGAGTGCATCCGGTGTTCTTCGAGCTTCTCGGAACGCACGGGTGCGAACGTCCCCGTCCCGACGTGGAGCGTGACGTATGAGACCCCGGCTCCGGCCTTCCGAACATCTCGAAGCGTCCCCTCCGTAAAATGGAACCCGGCGGTCGGGGCGGCGGCGGAGCCGGGCGTCTTCGCGTACACCGTTTGATAAAGCCCCTCCGCCTCCTCCGTCGCCTCGATGTACGGCGGAAGCGGCATGTGGCCGCGCGCGTGGAGCGTGGCGAGGATGTCGTCGCCCTTTATCTCCCACCTCCCGTCGCCGATACTTTCGCCGACTTCGAGTTCCACATCGCCCGCCGAGAGTCGCATCCCCGGCTTCATCCGTTTGCTCGGGCGGGCGAGAGCTTCCCACGAACCGATGCCGGCTCCGCCGAGGTCGCGCAAAAACAAAAGCTCGACCGCGCCTCCTCCGGGACGCTTCGCTTCGAGACGCGCCGGGATGACCTTCGTCTCATTGAGGACGAGCGCGTCGCCGGGGGCGAGGAACTTCGGGAGATAGCGGAAGGTGTGGTGGGAGATGCTTCCCTCCTTCGCGTCCACGACCATGAGGCGGGAGGAGTCGCGGGGAGAGGCGGGTTTTTGGGCGATGAGGCTTTCGGGAAGCTCGTAGTCGAGTTCGGAAGTCAGCAAATTTTCGTCCCGACCGAAGCATCGTCCTCGCACTCCCGCGCCCCGAAAAAGAAGCGGAAACCGGAACATCTTCCCCGACCCCCGACTCCCGAAGCATCGCGACTCCCGGCGCTTCTCATCGACGGAGGATGATATTCAAAACGATGGTTCCGACGATGGAGAGGAGGATCATTAGCCCGATCGGGAAATAAAGCGTGAAGTTCCCGCGCCGAAAGGTGAGATCCCCCGGAAGCCGATCCACACCAAACCGCCCGAGGAGAAGAAATATCCCCCCGACGACGAGAAGCACGACCGCGCCCCCAATGAGAATTTTTCCGATACCTTCGAGACCCATGCATCCATTTTAACCCGGAATCTCCGGGAGTCGTGAGTGCGGTTCGCCTCCGGCTCCCTTTCTGAGGCGAGCGGCTTCCGGGTGGCGGCGCTTCCGCCGGATGGCGCGGCGTGGATGGACTTTGCGTGGAGGCGAGGCCATGCGCCGGGTTCGGTGGTCGCCGTGGATGCCGCCCTCCGGCTTTCCCCGACTCCCGGTATTTCCGGCCTCCCGACTCCCGGTTTTCAAGGGCGGTATACGGTATGCTGTTTGCGAAGAAAATTGAAAGGCGACGCACGGTGTCGCCGGGGAGATATTCGGAGAGGTGGTGGCGCAATTGTCGCGCAGGCTCATCATTATTTGTTCATCGGTCGTGTTCGCTATGGCTGTGATCGGGTGTCAGCCGCCGGGCGGTGGCGGTGGCGGCGAAGGCGGCGAGGGTGGAGGCGACGGGGAACTCTTCGTGACGCTGGCGACGGGCGGCCAGTCGGGTAATTATTATCCGATCGGGGCGGCATTGGCGAGCGTGTACGAGGACGAGCTCGGCGCGACGACGACGGTGGAGGCGACGGGCGCGTCGGTGGACAACATAAACCTCCTCGATCAAGGCCGGGTCGAGATGGCTCTCATACAGGCCGACGCCGCCGATCAAGCATACAACGGCGACGCGCCGTTCGAGGAGCCGGTGGATTCATTCTCGGCGGTGGCGTCTTTGTATCCGCAATTCGCGCAGGTCATCGCCACGGAGGCATCCGGGATCGAGACGATGGAAGACCTCGAAGGCGCGACGGTCTCCGTGGGCGCCCCGAACAGCGGAGTCGAACTCAACGCCCGAACCGTCACCGAAGCCTTCGGCCTCTCGTACGACGACTTCTCGCCGGAATACCTCTCGTACAGCGAGACCATCGAGGGGATGCAAAACGGAAACATAGACGCCGGGTTCTTCACCTCCGGCATCCCGAACCCCTCCGTCACCGAGCTTTCCACGAGCACGGAGATCACCGTCGTCCCCGTCGAGGGCGAGGGGCTTGAAAACCTCCTCAGCGATTACAACTATTTCGAGGAGACGACGATCCCCGCCGACACGTACGACACCGACGGGGACATTCCGGCAGTCTCGTTCGGGAACCTCCTCGTCGTGGGCAACGACCTCGACGAGGACACCGTCTTCGACCTCACGAGCGCGTTGTGGGACAACGTCGAGCAAATCCAGGGAACGAACTCCGCCGCCGAGGAGATCTCCCTCGACACCGCCGAGGAATCCATCCCGATAGACATGCACCCCGGCGCCGAGCGATATTATTCGGAGAACGAGTGAGTTTTTCGTGAGGTCGTGATAACGCTCCGCTTCGTGAGGTCGGGAATACACGACTTCGCCGTCTCACGAAGCGAGCGAAGCCGAAGCGAACGCCTCGCGACCTCACGGGGAGCGAGGCGACTCGGAGCCGCACTCCTCATGGCGGCGGCCGTCGCCGCGGCGGCTTGGCTCCTCACCCCCCAAAGCGTCGTGGAAATAAAGGACGGCGAAACGGGAGAAGGATACTTCGCATCGGAGTCCGAAGAGGGCGACATCGTCCGCCTTTCATGGACGCACTCCGTGGAGAGGACGCCGTGGGTGGAGGAGTATGAGGTCGCGGATGGGGAGTTCCATTTGCGCGAGGTGCGGATAAAGTCGTTCGGGGCGGGCGTCGATCAAATCGCCCCGAAGGTCGAGAACACCGACGGGTGGGTCGTCATGAGCGGATACGAAAGGTCGTTCGACGCCCTCCGCTTCATCCACTCCCGAGATGTGGAAAGGGAACTCGTCGTGGCCGGGAAAGAAACGGGACTCGATGCGGAGGTTCCCGAGTACGCCCCGGTGGAGGTGGGCGTGGAAAATACTCCGCGGATAATGATGTGGCTGAAAAACGGGGAGGGGTGAGATGGCGACGGAGCAAGCGCGTCCCGATCAGGACGTAAACTTCGAAGAGGCCGAGAAGTTCGACAAGGAGCTCAAGTACCGGACTTTCGCCTCGCGGTGGCCGACGATGCTCGTGGCCGCGCTCGCGGTGGGCCTCGCCCTTTACCACCTTTATACGGCGGCGTTCCCGATTTTCAGCGCGCACCAGCATCGGGCGTTCCACCTCGCGGGGATCATGGCCCTCGCCTTCCTCCTTTACCCGGCGGGCGGATGGAGCTCGCGCACCCGCCTCCCGTGGTACGACTTCCTCCTAGCGGGCGTAGCAGTCGCCGTCAATTTGTACATCGTCATCGGCTTCGGGGGGATCGTCGAGCGCGGGACGAGCGCGTTCAACCAAACCGACCTCGTCATGTCCGTCATCCTCCTCGGCCTCGTCCTCGAAGGGACGCGGCGGCTCCTCGGGTGGGGACTCCCGATACTTTGCGCGGCCTTCGTGCTTTACGGATACCTCGGGCGGCTCATACCCGGCGACATCTTCGGGCATCGCGGGTACGCGCTCGACGACATGGCCTCGTACATGTACATGGGTTTGCAAGGAATATACGGGACGGCTCTCGGGGTCTCGGCGACGTACATCATCCTCTTCATAATCTTCGGCGCGATCATGGCGAAGACCGGACTCGGCCAGTTTTTCAACGACTTCGCGATGGCATTGGCGGGGAAATCGAAGGGCGGCCCGGCGAAGGTCGCGGTCATATCGAGCGGGTTCATGGGTTCCATAAACGGATCGGCGCTCGCGAACGTCGTTTCGACGGGGGCGTTCACGATACCGCTCATGAAGAGGATCGGGTACCACCGGAACTTCGCCGGGGCGGTCGAGGCGAGCGCGTCGGTGGGCGGGCAGATCATGCCCCCGATCATGGGCGCGGCGGCGTTCATCATGGCCGAGACGCTCGGCATCTCGTACACAACGGTGATCCTCGCGGGCATCCTCCCGGCGATTCTTTATTACGTCGGGATCATCGCGCAAGTCCACCTCCGGGCGGAGCGGGACAATCTCGTCGGGATGGGCGACGCGGAGGTTCCCGGCGTGATGGAGGTCATGAAGGAGCGGGGGCATATGCTCCTCCCGATCGTGCTCCTCATATACCTCCTCTTCGTCTCAGGCACGTC
The DNA here is from genome assembly GCA_013697825.1 of Rubrobacter sp. Lineage (GTDB taxonomy): Bacteria > Actinomycetota > Rubrobacteria > Rubrobacterales > Rubrobacteraceae > JACCWD01. The sequence continues at coordinate 11,103 of JACCWD010000111.1, read as the reverse complement.
GGTGATGTTCGCGGCGTTTTGGACGATCATCGCCACGCTCCTCATCGCGCAAGTTCGAAGCACGACCCGCCTCGGGCCGCTTCAAATCCTCGAAGCGCTCGGGAACGGGGCGAGGCTCACGGTCGGGGTCGCGCTCGCGTGCGCGTCGGTCGGCATCATCGTCGGCGTCGCCGCTTTGACGGGCTTCGGACTCAAACTCGCCGACGCCATCGTGAGCGTCGGGGGGGCGACTTTGATCTTCGCGCTCTTCTTCACGATGATCGCCGCGATCGTCCTCGGCGTCGGCCTCCCATCGATACCCGCGTACATCATCACGGTGACGGTGGCGGCGCCGGCGATCATACAGCTCGGCGTGGAACCACTCACGGCGCACATGTTCGTCTTCTATTTCGGACTCTTCGCGAACCTCACGCCCCCGGTCGCGCTCGCCGCGTTCGCCGCCGCCGGACTCTCGGGCGGAGACCCGATGCGAACCGGCTTCCAATCCATGAAGCTCGCCATTGCGGGCTTCATCGTCCCGTACATGTTCGTCTTCTCCCCCGTCCTCCTTCTCAGCAACGCCGAGCCTTTGGAAGTCGTCCCCGTCGCCGTGACCGCGCTCGTCGGCGTCCTCATGCTCGCCGTCGCCGGGGAGGGCTTCCTCTTCGCAAACGTGAACTGGCTTTTCCGAATCGTCCTCATCGCCGGGGCGATCCTCATGCTCAATCCCGGCTTCGCATCCGACGCCGTCGGACTGGCGGTCGCGGTGGCGATCACGTTGTGGCAATGGAGAAACCGCCGGGACAAAAAAGAGGCCGTCCCCGCCTGAAAGGCCGGGAGTCGGGAGCGCGGTTCTCCTCCGGCTCCCTTCGGCTTCCCTTTTCGCGGCGCTTCCGACGGCCTCGATCTCCACGAGTTGCCCCTCGTACCCGAGCATCGAAACCCCGAGGAGCGTACTCGCCGCATCATGGAATTCGGATTTTTGAACTTCGTCCCACACACGTACGAGGTCGCTTCGATCCTCGACGACGACGTACACGGTCGTCTTCATCACGTCGCGAGGACTCGCCCCGGCGACTTCGAGCGCGAAGGTGAGGTTTTCGATGGTTTTCCGAGTTTGCGCGGCGACATCCCCCTCCCCGACGAGGTTTCCGTCCGCGACGAGCGGAACCGCCCCGGCGGTCGCGACAAGCCGATTTCTCGCCGACGAGACGACGTGCGAGTATCCGGGCGGAGTGGCGAGTTCGGGGTGGTTCGACTTTTCGATGCTCACTTTATTCGCCGAGAGTGCCGAGAAGACCTTCGACATCGAGAGGGTTCGTGGACATCGAAAGGCCGCCGTTTTTGTCGCGGGGCCATTCTTCCTCGGGGCGATCCCACGCGAGTTCGACACCGTTCCCGTCCGGGTCGCGGAGATAAAGGGCTTCCGACACTCCGTGGTCGGAGGCTCCGTCTATGGGGTGTTCGGCTTCGAGGAGCCACCGGAGGGCTTGCGCGAGGTCGCGCCTCTCGGGATGAAGGATGGCGAGATGGAAGAGTCCGGCGGCATTGTGGGGAGCCGGGGGCGCGTTCTTCGAGTTCCACGTATTCAAGCCGATGTGGTGGTGGTATCCCCCGGCGGAAAGAAATACCGCGTCCTCGCCGTACCATTGCATCACTTCGAAGCCGAGGACGTCGCGGTAAAAAGCGAGTGAGCGCTCGATGTTCGCCACTTTGAGATGGACGTGGCCGATGCGCGTACCCGCGCTCACCTTGTTTCTTTGCTCCGTCTCCATGAGGACTTCCTCTCTCCCGCTTCACGTTTTTTTGGAACGTGATTTTAACCCGGCGGCGCGCGCCGGGGCGTGTGGCGAAAACGCCCCATCCTCCCGTATACTCTTCGGACGGAATACGCGAATAGTGGGGAGCGAAGATGCAAACGACCGACACCCGTCATAACAGCCGAACCATCCTCGAAGGGAGGGATCGGGCCGCCGCCCGCTCGTACCTCCTCGGGATGGGGTTCTCGCGCGAGGATCTCAGCAAGCCCATCGTCGGGGTGGCCCACTCGTGGATCGAGACGATGCCGTGCAATTACAACCACCGCCTCCTCGCCGAGAAGGTGAAGGACGGCATCCGCGAGGCGGGCGGGACGCCGATGGAACTGAACACCATCTCGATCTCCGACGGCATCACGATGGGGACGCAGGGGATGAAGACGAGCCTCGTCTCCCGCGAGGTCATCGCCGACTCCATCGAGCTCGTCGGGCGGGGGCATATGTTCGACGCCATCGTCACCCTCGTCGGGTGCGACAAGACGATGCCCGCCGCCGCGATGGCGCATGCGAGGCTCGACATCCCCGGTGCGATCGTGTACTCCGGCTCGATCCTTCCGGGCCATTTCAAAGGCCGCGACGTGACGATTCAAGACGTGTTCGAGGGAGCGGGCGCGAACGCCGCCGGGAAGATGTCCGACGAAGATTTCAAGGAACTCGAAGCGTCGGCGTGCCCCGGAGCCGGGGCGTGCGGCGGGCAATTCACCGCGAACACGATGGCGATCGCCCTCCAATTCCTCGGCCTCTCCCCGATGGGCTCAGCCGACCCGCCCGCCATTGACGGACGAAAAGACGACGTGTGCGTGGAAGCCGGGAAGCTCGTCATGAAGCTCCTCGAACGTGGCCTCAAACCCTCCGACATCCTCACGAAAGAAGCCTTCGAGAACGCCATCGCCTCGGTGGCGGCGACGGGTGGCTCGACGAACGCGGTGCTTCACTTCCTCGCCATCGCCCGCGAGGCCGGGATCCCGCTCGACATCGACGACTTCGACCGGGTGAGTTCCCGAACTCCGATCATCGCGGATCTCAAACCCGGCGGGCGCTTCGTCGCGGCGGACATGGACAAAGCCGGCGGCTCGAAGCTCCTCGGCAAAAAGCTCCTCGACGCGAACCTCATAGACGGCGGCGAACTCATGGCGAACGGGAACACCCTCGCCGAAGAGGTCGAGAGCGCGGAGGAGGCTCCGGGTCAGGAAGTCATCGTCGAAGTCGAGAACCCGCTCCGTCCGACGGGCGGCCTCGTCATTCTCAAAGGGAACCTCGCGCCGGAGGGATGCGTCGTGAAGGTCGCCGGGTATACGCGCGCCGACCACACCGGCCCGGCCCGCGTCTTCGACTCCGAGGAGGAGGCGATGGAGGCCGTCCAAGCCGGGGGAATTTCGGCGGGCGACGTCGTCGTGATCCGGTACGAAGGCCCGCGCGGCGGCCCCGGAATGCGAGAGATGCTCGGAGTCACCGCCGCGCTCGTCGGGCAAGGACTCGGAGACACCGTCGCGCTCCTCACCGACGGGCGCTTCTCCGGCGCGACTCGCGGCCTCATGGCCGGGCATGTCGCTCCCGAGGCGTCGCATCGCGGCCCCATCGCCGCGCTCCGCGACGGGGACGAAGTCTCCTTCGACATCGAGAACCGCCTCCTCACCGTCGCGCTTTCGGACGAGGAAATAGAGAACCGCCTCTCGGAGTGGGTCGAGCCGGAGCCGCGCTTCAAAACCGGGGTGATGGCGAAGTACGCCGCGCTCGTCTCGTCGGCTTCGGAGGGAGCCGTCACGAACCCGGAGCTTTCGCCGAACGAATGACACCGAGTCCGGGTGGGGGGCCGTGCATTCGCGAGGCGGCGCGCTTCGAAGGGAACGACGCGCGATCGCCCGGACTTCGTATGACATGAAAACGTCTCCGCCCGGCCTCGGCAAACGGGGTCGGACGGAGATTCTTTGGGAGCCGAGCCTTTCATACCCGGATTATCCGCGAAGCGTCCGCCGGGATTCGGCCCTTCCTCGAATGTCGGAAGCCGGAGGAGTCGGGAGGAACATGCGCCCGAACCCGCGAATGCCATGCTCGAGTTCGACGAAGCCCTCTCGGGAGCGGACGCGAGGGCGTCCGGGAAAAGAAAATCGAGTGTTCCCCGACCCCCGAAGCGAGAGGACGACACCGGAAGCCGCTCTCAGCGGATCGTGCGGAATCTCCATACGTACGTGGTGGTGTTTCCGGCCTCGTCGGTGGCGACGACCTTCACGACGTTCAGCCGCCGTGGGAGGTTCGCCCGCCCGGGGGTGGCGAGGCCGCTGCTCCGGTTATAGGTGAAGGCTCTCGGGTTTCCGTTCATAAACGTCTTCACGTTCCGCTTCGGGATACTTCCCTCCGGATGCCTCACGGCGGCTCTCACGACAGGGGCGCGCGCTTTGGTTTGCGCCCCGTTGCTCGGGGAAAGGGCCGTAATGCGAGGCGCGGCGACGTTGACCGTCCAACTTCTCGTCGCCGGACTCGCGTCCACATTGCCCGCCCGATCCTTCGCCCTCACCGCGAAGGTGTGCTTTCCGCGGCTCAAGTTTTCGAGGGTATGCGGAGACTCGCACGCCTGGAATTGGCCCCCGTCGAGACGGCACTCGAACGTCGAGCCGCCCTCGGACGACGTGAACGAGAAGGTGGCGGATGAGGATCTCACCGTCCCCGACGGGCCGGAGGTTATGGGCGTGTCCGGAGCGATGCGGTCGAGCGTCCACGACCTCTCCGCCGGACTCCCATCCACATTCCCCGCCCGGTCTTTCGCCCGGACTTTGAAAATGTGGACTCCGTCCGAAAGCCCCGTGTACTTTTGAGGAGACGCGCACGAGGCGAACAGCGCGCCGTCGAGGCTGCATTCGAACGTCGCCCCCTCCTCGGAGGAGAAGGCGAGCGTCGCCGAGGCATCGTTCGTGAAGCCGGACGGCCCGGAGTCTATCGCCGTCTCCGGCGGCGTGGCGTCAACGACCCACGAATGCTCCGCCGGAGTGGGGTCTTTCATGCCCGCACCGTCCACCGCCCGCACCGCGAAGGTATGCTCCCCGTCACCGAGTTCTTCGTACTCCTTGGGGGAGGAGCATGCCGAGAACTCCGCGCCGTCGAGGCTACATTCGAAAGTCGCGGGCGTTAGGGAGGATGAGAAGGTGAACCTCGCCGAGCGACTGTTCGTGGGATCCGGGGCCTTCGAGTCTATGGTCGTCTCGGGAGGCCCGGCGCTTTCATAACTCGCCGTATATCTCGCGTCCTCCTCGGGGGCGACTATTTCGTGGCCGCGGCCCTCTCCGTTCGACCACGACTCGAAGCGGTGTGGAACGCCGGAAACATCCGCCGTTTCGGGGGCTTCGACGGCGTTCGTGGAGCCGACGATGGCCTCCCGGACGAAGGGAGCCTCTTCCGAACGCCCTCCGACGGTGAGGTTCACCCCGGCGGGTTCCGACTCGAAGGCGAGGTTCACCGTTCTCGGGTTCCGGTTTGCGACCGCCTCGCCTTCGAGCCCCTCGGAGTCCGTGACGGTCATCTTGAATTCGAGGCGGGCCGGGTACTCGGTGTCGGGGGCGGTGATGATCCCCCCTCCCCCGCTGTTCGCGAAGCTCCTCACAAGCTCCCGCTCGCACTCATTGGCCGCGGCGCATTGCACGAGCGAGACGTCCCACCGGACGGAGTCGGTCGGGAGGGTCGTGCCGTGGGGGGTCTCCACGAGATCGTCCTCCTCGTCGAGGCCGAAGCCGTTGAAGCCGATCTCGTCGCCGACCCTCCACCCCTCCGCCGACCTCGCCCCGACGATGTTTCCGTCGCCGTCGCGCTCGTACACCCCGACGAAGTGGATGTTCGCCGTGGGGGGCGTATTGTCCGGGTATATCGTGACGGACTCCATGGCTTCCTGCCCGGCGATGTTCGCGACCTTCACGCGAACGACGTGGTTTTCGGAGCCGGTGTATGTGAACGACGGGCTCGGCTCCGTCGAGTCGTCGAAGTCCCCGTCGCCGTCGAGGTCCCATACGTATGAAAGGCCGCCGCCGGAGGGGTCGCTCGACGCGCTCGCGTCGAAGTTCACGGTGAGCGGGGACGCTCCGAAGGTTTCGTCCGCCTCGATGCGGGCGACCGGGCCTTGTGTGATCTTCGCGATCCTCCCCGGCCCGAAGCCCTCGCCGTACACGTGAACCATGTGCATCTCGCCGCCGGGGCCGTTTTCGAGATCCACGACGTACCCTTTCGAGTCGTCGAGGATAGTGTGGATGTTGTCGGGGTCGGGGAGTCCGTTCGAGCCTTCCGGGGACATCCATACTTTCCCCCTCGGGCCGTCGGCGAAGAAGAGCGCACCGCGGTATTCCTCCGGGTACGCGTCGCCTTCGTAAAACTCCACGCCGCTCGTCGAGGAGGAGACGTCCGTCACGTCGCAGGGCTGGATACCGAAGACGGGATCGCAATGCCTCCACGCGATGTGGGGGTCCACGACGGCTTTCGGGCTTTCCTCGTGAAGCTCTTCACATATGGGGATGCTGGCGGCCTCGTATCCCGGCTCGCGGAAGGCTCCTTCGTAGCATGGCCATCCGTGATTCGGAACCTCTCCGAACTCGGAGCCGTCTTTCCTCGACTCGGGGACGTGGTTTATCTCCTCCCACCGATGCCACCCGACGTTCCCGACCCACACGTCGTTCGCTCCGGGACTCATGGCGAGGCGGAAGGGGTTTCGGAACCCGTATGCGATGATGCGGCTCTCGTTGTCGTCGGGGGCGGTGAAGCGGGGGTTGTCGGGGAGGGCGCCTCCGGTGTCGGGGTCAACGCGGATGAGGGTTCCGGCGAGTCCGACGGGGTCTCCTTCGGTGCGGAGATCCTGGCTGCGGAGCGCGCCCCCCTCGTCCTCGGGATCCCCGCAAACGCCATCGTCGGACTGGCCGTGATCCACGCCGTTGAAACCTGCGCCCTCGCCGCCGCTCATGTACAACGCGCCGTCCGCCCCGAACTCGATGTCCCCGACAGAGTGGCTCGGGAATTTCTGGCACCAGTCGTTTATGAGGACCTCCTCGCCGCCGACCATCGAAAGGCCGTCGGCTTTGTCCGCATTCGCCGTGAGGATCGAGAGGTTCCCGCTGACTATGCAATCGTTGTTTATTTGATCTTCGGTGTCCGCGCAGTCGTTCCAAACCGGAGCCGTGCCGCCGATCGGCGCGTCGTATGTGTACGAAACATATACCCTCGGGTCTTCGGGGAAGTTCGGATGGAGGACAAACCCGATCAAACCCCGGTCGGAATAGCTGTGGACGTTCGCCGTGAGATCCGCGAAGATGGTCGGCTCGGTGTCGTCGAGGCCGTCGAAGACTTTTATTATCCCGCTCTTCTCCGCAACGAACACGCGGCCATCGTCGGCGAACTCGACCGCCGTCGGCACCACGAGATCCCCGAACACCGTCGAAACCTGAAATCTGCCGTCCTCCGCGCCGTGGTCGTGGCCGGTGCGCGCGACAACGCCCTCCATCGGCATTGCGAAGTACGCCACGACGCACGAGAGTACCGTCGCCACAAACACCGAGAGCGCGACCGAAACGCCTCGCCACCCCTTCACTCCATGACGCGATGGGAACATACAAACCGCCGAAGACTCGAAAACCGGGAGAATACCGCCTTTGTACGAATCTGACTTTAGCGGTCGGTGGCGAACCCCGGAAGTGCCGAACGGCGCGGCATCGAAAATGTAGCCGAAATTACATCCACGGTATTAAGCCCTTTCTAGCACGAAAGTGCGCTGAGTGGGCTTTCCAATCCGTCAGGGGACATGGGCGAAGACTTCCCGAACGCCCTCCGGCGAGACGAGGCCGAGCGAGTGGGCGTGCTCGGCGGCTTCGGCGGAGTCCTTTGAGAGCTTCATCGGGATGGCTGTGGCGGCGAGGAGTTTTTCCGCGGTGCGCTCGACTTCGTTTTTGCGATCCTCGCCGGACACGTCGCGGATGTATATGGCTTTTATGCGGTCGGGGTTTTCGGCGGCGGCTTCGGCGTATATCTCGGGGTCTTTTTGGCCGGAGTCTCCGAGGAGGACAAAGGGGAGGTTCGGGTACGTGGAAAGCAACGTCCTTATGAGGGTGAGTTTGTGGTCTTCGTGCTTGCCGAGGACGGTCGGCGACCAGTCTTTGAGGAAGATCGGGCCGGGCGGGAGGCCGTGTGCGTCCATGAAGTCCACGAGGAAGTCGTAAATGTTCCACGGGCTGCTCGACACGTAAAAGACGGGATTTCGGGAAGCGCCGCCCCGCCCCCGGCGGAGGGCATGATAAAAAGCCCCGACGCCTGAGAAAGAAAGCCGCGAATATGCGTTTCCGAGGGCCACGATCCAAGCCATCTTCATAGCGCTCGCGGCCTTCGAGAGCATGACGGTGTCGTCCACGTCGCTTATGACGGCGAACTCGGCATCGTTCGGAACGAGAACCCACCCCTTCGCCGATTCCCCGCGCTGTCCCGGAGCCATCGGCGAGACGAGTCGGAGCGAGACGGGATGCCACTCGAACTCTTCCGGGAGGTCCCCGGAAACATCGAGTCGGACATCGAAGAAGCCCTCCTCGTCGGCCTTCGCCTCGACCTCCGCGCTATGAAAGCTCGCCCGGACTTTGGCGTGGGGAGCCTCCGAGCTAAAAAAACGGCGTGCCATGTTCTTCAAGTTTCGGAGGACGTTGTCGGTGTGGGTAGATGGGGTGACACCGCTCTCTTCAAGGACGCGGCCTTTCAGGAAAATCTCCGACTCGTTTCCGTGGCCTCGGTACGGGAGAACCTCGATCCGTTCGAGCCTTCCGAGCTTCACTTTCAGCCGGAACCTCGCCGCGTCGAAGGCGGCCTCGGCCCGCCGACCGAGAGAAACGAGGAGGCGTTTCGCCCCCGTTGCGTCCATTACGGGAGGGACTTCACCCGGCGTTGCGCGACCTCTTCGATGCGGACGTGCCGGACGCTCGCCCACGGCACGAAGAGATACCCGTCCTCATCCGATTCATCGAGGAGGATGCCGACCCCCTCCCAATCGCACACGAGGCCGGAGACGTCGTCGCTCCACGTCGAGACCGTGACGAAGGTTCCCTTCTTCAAAGCATCCGAGACCTTCGGAGCCTGTGAGAGCCACTCCACCGAGCCGTTTTCGATTTTCCCTTCACCGTTCATACCGTTCATACCGCCTTCATACCCGAGATCGCAGTCCGCGGAACCTCGCGTCCCGATCCCCCTCACCCGAGGATACGAACGAGCCGTCATGGCCGTTCATCGCACCCACAAGGAAATACGGAACGAAGGCGAGGCGGGGATCACTTCGAGGCGAACGCCGCCCTTCGAGGCGTCCGGCCTCTCCCGCGCGAAAACTCGGGGCAAGAAAAAGCGGAGACGCCGAACGGTGCCTCCGCAGTGCGTCGGGTCGGGCGACGGCTACCTCGAAAGCTGTCCCCTCACGGCCCCCGCCGGGAAATCGGCGTTGTGGACGTTGACGTAATAATCCGACGGGGTTCGGGCGATGTCGCGGGCGAGGCTCCGGGCCACCTTCACGCAACCGCTCGACGAGCCGTCAGCCGGCGGCGCGAGGTTCACGACGACGGGGCCGGCCTCGTCCGGCGGACCCTCGTGGATGTGGGCCGCCGTCGCGGGCGCGATATCGCGAACCCTCAAGTCGTAGCAAATCGTGGCCTTTCCGGGGTTGGAGCGGACTTTCGCTTCGCCGCTTCCGTCCGGGTCTCCGGATCCGGGAACCTCCGCCGCGCCCGTGAGCGCCGCCTTCGACGGCGAGCCGCCGTGGTTTCCGGGGCCTTTATTCCCCGGCTTCGCCATGATCGGGGCAGCGACGATCATGGCGCCGACCATGACCACGGCCAGCATGAGAACCAACTTCCTCAATTTCCTCACCTCCACTTATATTCGGGTTCGCCGATCGAACCCACCTGTACGGAAGCCTACGCTCCCGGCGACGGGGCGGTTAACCTCTTTCGGAGGAAATGCGCGAAAGCTGGAAACTTTGCTTCATACGGACAAGTTCCCGCCCGAAAATCCCACGCTCACCCGTAAATCCCTTGCCGATGCCCGACATCGAGAACGTACACCGTGCCGGGTTCATCTCCCTCCACCGCCTCCCCGACGAAGTATATGACCCGGTATTCTCCGACGCGGAGGCGGCGGTTCTCCGTGTTTTGGAGCTTGCGGCTGCTCCGGGGATACGGGTCTTCGGCGAGAGCGTACACGCCTTCCATCACCCGGTCGTATATCCTCTGCGGCAGTCGGGCGAGGGCTTTGCGGGCCTTCCGCTCGATAATGAGCTCATAGCTCACCGCGCCGCCTTAATTCGGCCCTCTCCCCCTCGATCTCCCTCTTCGCCTCCTCCCACGGAAGAAAGTCCGCCTCTCCGCGCCTCATCCTCTCGCGGGCCTCCTCGGCGAGGCGAAGGTCTTCAAGTTCCTCCGCCGCGTCCACGAGACGCTCGTACTCCTCGACGGTGAGGATCACTCGCTTCCGCCTCCCCGATTGATCCACTATGAACTCGGATGCCACGCGCAAACCTCCTCGAAAATACTTCGATGCCTTGCTTGCAATTGTAACGCAGCGTATTTCGCGCCGGAACGCCCGATGCGGGCGAGAACGACAAGCGAAGCGCCCCGACTGGCACTCACCCGTAAATTCCTTGCCGATGCCCGACATCGAGGACGTACACCGTGCCGGGTTCGTCGCCCGCTTCCTCCGGCTCCTCGACGAAATATATGACCCGGTACTCCCCGACGCGGAGGCGGCGGTTCTCCGTGTTTTGGAGTTTGCGGCTGTTCCGAGGATACGGATCTTCGGCGAGGGCGGCGAGGGCTTCCCTCACGCGCTCCGCCTGATCGGGGCGAATCTTCTTTTTGAGGGCCTTCTCCGCCGTCCGCTCGAAGACGAGCCGATAGCCCATAGGATTAGCGTCCGTTGTCGGGAGGGGGATCGGAAGCCTTCTCCGGGGCTTCGTACTCGGAGCCGATGGAGTCCTTCACTTCCTCCCACGGCAAGAACTCCGCCTCGCCGCGGCGCATCCTCTCGCGGGCCTCCTCGGCGAGGCGGAGGTCTTCGAGTTCCTCCGCCGCGTCCACGAGGCGCTCGTACTCCTCGACGGTGAGGATCACTCGCTTCCGGTTGCCCGCTTTGTCCACTATGAATTCCGTCGCCATGAATGCCTCCTCGAAAATACGCTTCCGTGCGATTGTAATACCGTTCCCGGTTTTTGACGGCACAATACACCCATGCCACACATAGACTACCCACATCTGATCGAAGAGAGCGAAGAGAGACTTGAGAAGCTCGAGAAACGTCACCGCTACACCCATCTGTT
>JACCWD010000064.1 GCA_013697825.1 Rubrobacter sp. | reverse complement strand
GACGCAACTCGACGCCCTCAGGCCGCGCCTTGTGAAGGTCGGGGGTAGGGTGGGGGAGCTTCGGACGAAGATCCGCATGCGTCCCGCCTCGGGGCATCCGGGACAGGGCTTATGGCACGTCCTCTGTCTGGCCTTTGGAGTCGTTCATGAATAATTCGGGTTAGGTGATGAGGGCGACCCCGTGACCTCCGGCGAGCAATCGGACATCGACCGGGTGAGGATCACGCTCGACATCCGGGTGCAAAGCGGTCAGCAAGATGCGACCCAAACCCTCACGACGGATGTGGATCTCAGAAATCAAGGCGTAACGTCGCTCCCCTCCGCCCCGCCGTCCGAGGAGCCTCCGCCTCCCCCGCCTCCCCCGGACACCACCCCGCCGACGGTCACCATAACGTCCGGGCCGTCCGGCACCGTGACATCGACGTCCGCCACCTTCGAGTTCACTTCCAACGAGGAAGGCTCCACCTTCGAGTGCCGACTAGACGGCGGCGCGTGGAGCGCATGCTCTTCGCCACAATCGTACTCCGGGCTTTCGACGGGTTCCCGCGCCTTCGAGGTGCGAGCGACCGACGCCGCCGGAAACACGAGTTCTCCGGTCAGCCGCTCGTGGACGATCGCCCCGCCCGCGGACACCACCCCGCCAGACACGACGATCACCTCCGGTCCGTCCGGCACGGTGACCTCACCGTCGGCCAGCTTCTCGTTCACATCCAACGAGGCGGGTTCGACGTTCCAGTGCCGCCTCGACGGAGGCGCGTGGAGCGCGTGTACTTCGCCGAGGTCGTACACCGGGCTTTCGGGAGGCTCCCATACTTTCGAGGTGCGGGCCACGGACGCCGCCGGAAACACCGATCCCACCCCGGCCAGCCGCACGTGGACGGTAAACCGTCCGCCAGTCGCAAATAACGACACGGCGGGCGTCCCGCAAGGCGAGACGATAAACATAAACGTCGTCGCAAACGACACGGATCCCGACGGCGACACGCTCACCATAACGTCCTTCACCCAGCCGTCGAGGGGAACCGTCACACAGGCTAGCGGCACCACTCTCAGATACACGGCCGGCAGCACCTCCAGCGGGGTTGGCACGTTCACCTTCGAGTACACCATAAGCGACGGAAGGGGCGGCACCGCCACGGCCACCGTCACCGTCACCATCACGGCGTCGTCCGGCGGCGGGAAAGGGAAAGGCTGACGCCGTGATCCGAAACCTCAAAAGCGACGAATCCGGCATGGCGATGGCTTTGGCGGTCATCATGATCGCGCTCTTCAGCGTGATGGGAGCGGGTCTCCTCGTATTCGCGACCTCCGACCTCGGCATCGTGGTCGACGCGAACCGAGGACAACGCGCCTTCGAGATGGCCGACGCGGGGGTTCAGGCGGCAAAACGCCAACTCGACGAAGACTCAAGCCCCTCTTCGTACAATGGCGGCTCGGACGACTCGGAGTGGTCTGCGACGAAAGACGGCGCCGTTCTCAGAAACCTCGACCCGAGTTCCGCGACGGATCACAGTGCCACGGTTACGATAGAGAACTGCGCCGTCTCGGACTCCGGCTGCGAATCTTCTCCCAATCCTGTCAATACCTTCAAAGTCGTCTCGACGGGAGAGTACGGCCCCGCGATGCGGAGGATAGAAGCCACATTCAGAATTGGAGGCGGAGTGGGCATCCCGCCAACGTACTTCAGTCGCACCAACATAACCTACTCTGGCACAGCCGATGCAAAGGGCATCAGTCTCTTCTCGCGAGGCAACATTGACTTCAGCGGGGCCGGGAACATATCCAACGATGAGGATGCGTATTTCAGAAGATGGGCAAGCCATCCGACCGAGACAGAGTCTTATCCGAACATTTACAACCGGACTGCTCGAACCACCGACGCTGGAATGCTCGGAGGAGCCGGAGCTTTGGGCGAAGTCACGGGTCTGGATGGTAGCTGGGACAACAATCGCGTCTTCGACGGCACTACTTCGGTGCGTATGATGCCAAACTGGGAAGAAAGTTCCCGCTTCCCGAGCCAGAAAATATCCTTCCCATTCGACACCTCAAGAGACAGTTTGGACGAGGATATAGACGAGCTGCGAAGGAGGGCGCAAGAACTGGAAGCCCGCAACCCTGGCTACGATTATTATCGCCAGAACCCCACAGATCTCACCATAGACGATTGGCCGCCCGTCCTTGGCGGTGATGATACTTACGAGAATGTGGTCTTCTATGAGTTCAGCAGCTACAACGGCGACACGGTGACCCTCGGACTTGACGACGGGGAGTGTCCTACTAATTCCAACCCTTCGCTCATTCCCACGAACCAAGGCGTCATCGTGGTGGTCAACGGCGACTTCTTTATGTCGGGTTCTTCAAAGTTTGCGGGTGGCGTAATTGCTTACACCGGCTCCGACAACGTAAACCAGGGTACTTTCACGTCCCGAGGCTCCGCATGTCTTGTGGGATACGCGCACACAACCGGACGAGTGGATTCTCGCGGTACGCCCGCCGCAGGCTCGGTACCCGCCCTTGATGAACTTGAGTCCTTCAACGGCAGCCCGCAAATGATCGGCTGGCGCGAACTCTACGACTGAAACCGTCCCGCGAGGCTCCGAAATTGACGCGAGGTTTGTTCCGCCGACCGGGGCGGCTCCTTCGCCGGGCGGGGAACCGACGAACTGCGGTAAACTACGAGCCGTCATGCAATGGCGCGAGCATATCAGCGTTGACCCGAACGTCTGCCACGGACAGGCATGCATCAAAGGGACGCGCGTCATGGTTTCCGTCGTGCTCGACAACCTCGCCGATGGAGCTTCGCGTGAGGAGATCCTTCGCGACTACCCTTCCCTCACCGATGAGTCCATACACGCCGCCCTCGCCTACGCGGCGGAACTCGCCCGCGAGCGCGTGGTGAGCCTGACAGCGTAATTATTTTGAAATTCAAGACCGACGAAAACCTGCCGGAGGAAGCGGCGAGGCTGCTCGAAGAGGCGGGACACGATGCCTCGACCATCCTCGAAGAAAGCATGGGCGGAGACCCCGACCCGGACGTGGCCTCCGTTTGTTTGGCGGAAGGTCGCGCACTCGTTACGCTCGATCTCGGCTTCGCGGACATACGCGCCTATCCTCCGGAGCAATATCCCGGCCTCATCGTTCTCCGACCGGGCCGGCAAAGCAAAACTCGGGTTGTGACCATAGTGGGAAAATTACCGCCGTTACTCGACACGGAGCGTATCGTGGGCAGATTGTGGATCGTGGAGGAAGACCGCGTAAGAATCCGGGCGACGAACGAATGACATCGGTTTACAGCGAGGTGTGTTCCGCCGACCGGGCCGGCTCTCGCTCGATGCCCGGTCGGCGCGCCGTTATAACGCTGTCCGTTATAATGGACTCGTGATCGCCTCGTTCAAAGACAAGGGTACCGAGGACGTCTTTGATGGGAAGGATACGAAGGAGGCTCGAAAGGCGTGTCCGCAAAGCGTTTGGAACGTGGCTCGGAGGAAACTCGACCAGATCAACCAGTCCGTGAGCCTGGACGATTCGAGGTCGCCGCCGGGAAACAGGCTCGAGAAGCTGTCGGGGGACAGGGAAGGAGCGCACAGCGTCAGGATCAACGTCAAATACAGAGTTTGCTTCGAGTGGATCGGCGAAGGAGCGAAGGAGGTCGAGATAGTTGACTACCACTAGAATGAGGATACCGAAGGACAGGCCGCCCACTCCCCCCGGCGAGATGCTTTTGGAAGAGTTCCTCAAGCCACTCTCCATGACCCAGACAGAGCTTGCCGAGAGGATCGGCGTCTCGTACGTGCGGATGAACGAGATAGTCAACGGCAAGCGCCGCATCACCCCATCCACGGCCCTCCGGCTGGCGCGGGCCTTCGGAACCACCCCCGAATTCTGGCTCAACGGCCAGCTTGCCCTCGATCTTTACAACACGCTCCGCGATGAGCGGGAGATGGAAACCATAGAGAAAATACACCCCATCCTCCACTAAAACGAATGAGGCGCATTCAGCCGACCGGGGCGGCGCCGGAGTAAAATGGAGGCTGTGGAGATGAAGCTCACGCTGCCGGAGGTAGTTGCGAAGGCTCTCGGGGACGAACGCGGGGTTCTCGAAGAAGCCGTGCGCCGGATCGTGGAAGTCGCGAGGCCGGGGAGGATCGTGCTTTTCGGCTCCGGGGCGAAGGGGCGCATGGGGAACGATAGCGACCTCGACCTCCTCGTCGTAAAGAGCGGGGCGCATCGTCGGAAGCTCGCTCAGGAGATTTACGTCGCCCTCGTCGGCGTGGGCCGCTCGGTGGACGTGGTCGTCGTAACATCCGAGGACATCGAGCGTTTCGGCGACTCCCCCGCCCTCGTCATCGAACCCGCGCTGCGCGAAGGTATCGAGTTGTATGCCGCCTGAGAGGCCCACTCCCGACGACCCTCGGGAGTGGCTGGCTCGCGCCCAAAGCAATTTGATTCAGGCGAAAACTCTTCAGTCGGGCGTGTACCTCGAAGACCTTTGCTTTCAGGCTCAGCAAGCCGCAGTGAAATCCCTCAAAGCCCTTTTGCTTGCCCACGAAAGTTCGTTTCCGTACACTCACGACCTCGCACGCCTTCCCGGTTTGATCGAGGAGGATATCGAAGAAATCCCCGAACAAATCCGCGAGGCGGTGCGATCGACCGACTACGCCGTCGAAGCCCGCTATCCCGGCGTCTCAGAGCCAGTCGAGCAAGAAGAATACGAGGAGGCGATCAAGCTCGCCGAAAGCGTGGTGAGGTGGGTGGAAGGCAAGTTGGCCGGCGAACCCGAAACGCCTTCCGGTGATCGGTGAGTCGGCGCGAGGTGTATTCCGCCGACCGAGTCGCTTCGCTCGTTTTGGTTTTTGGTTTTTTGGATTGGCTGGATGAGTGAGCGGAGCATCTTTTCGACTCCTTCGCACTCCGTGAGGAGGGCTTCGATCTCTTCTTCCGGCGCGAGGCGTACGCGGGAGGCGAGCATGAGATGCGTTTCGAGTTCCCGCAGCGAACCTTGCGCGATGCGAAGGAACCGGACGAAGTCCCTCGGACTCTCCCGCCCATGTCCCTCGGCGATGTTCGCCGGGATCGCCGCCGCGGCCCGCCGAACCTGTGAAGTCATCCCGTAAACTTCCTCCCGAGGAAACCCCTTCGTAACCACATAACAGGCTTCCGCGAGATCCATGCCCCTCTCCCAAACCCGCAACTCCCGATAAGACCCCGACCCTCTCGCCCACGACCGCCCGGAACTCCCCTCCCGCCGACCACCACGCCTCAAATCCACGCCAACCCCCTCTCCCCCCCAACCAAGAACCAAGAACTAAGAACGTCCACATCATTCTCTCCCAACCCAAAAACAACCTCCGCAAAAAATCCCCGCAAACCCGTCTAAGAACCGCCAAACCGGGCTTAAGTATTTCAAAGATATAATTGGGCGATGCCACCATCACGATGCATCAAATTGAGCGAGCAAGAAGACGACCAACTGCGGGAGATCGAGCAGGACCCCTATCTCAAGCGCAAAGTGCGCCTCCGC
>JACCWD010000059.1 GCA_013697825.1 Rubrobacter sp. | reverse complement strand
GGTCGGCTTCGTCGGAGAGGTCGCGGATCGCCGCCTTCTCTTCTTGGAGCAGGGTCTCCAACTCGCGCAGGCGCTCCTCCGCTTCGTCCCGGCTGGCTCGGAGGGTCGGCAGCCATGCCCTCGCCCTCGCTGCTTGCGCCCGCAGCTCGTGGCTCCCGTTCATCCCTCAACGAACTCCAGCAGCCTCGCGGCGGCGTTGTCAACGGCCCTGTCCGCCGCCCCGTTCACGGCTCGGAGCCGCCTCCACTTCTCGGGGTCGCCCTCCCGTCCGAGTCCGCGCTCCCCGGCGAGGTCGCGGCAGAGCCATCGAACCTCCTCGTCGAAAGCCGGACCGGAGATGCGGGGAGCGTGGTGGACGATGACCCGCGCCAGTTCGACCGCTTCCTCGGGAGCGTCCCTCCCGCCACGTTTATAATCCGCGAGGAACCTCTCGGCGAACTCGCAGACCTCCAGCCTCGCCCTCTGCTCTTCCGACTCGTGCATGATTTCCTCCCTAGAGTTCACCGAAGGCTTGCCCCGCCCTGCGGAGAGCATCCACCCGGCGCTCCCGTTCGAGGTCTTCCGGGTTCGGAACATCGCCCCGATGCTCAAGCTGGCTGATGTCCGTCGGGATGCCGAGGGCCAGCCTCTCCTCCTTCAACCCGCTCTCGATATATCTCAACAAGGTCAAAAGCGGCTCGTGCGGGCCGCCGCCCCGGTACATTTGCAGACCCTCCACGCCGACCGTCTGGAGCATCCCGGCTATCCTGCGGTGTCTATCGAGCGCGTCTTGGATCGCCTCTTCCCGTTCGAGGCGGCGGCGCTGCTCCATCTCCGCGTCGTAGGCCTCGGCTCGGGCGACCCACATGTTCTTGCTGGACCACGCCTCCCAATTCCGCCGCTGTTTCGACGGTGAAGAACCGCTGGACTCGATGGCCTTGACGATGGAGCGCGTGATGCCGAGGTCGCGGTAGGCAGCGAACGCCGCGTACTGCGCCGAGGTCTCGCCCTCCTGTCTCTCGTAGAATCGTCCGCTCTCCATCGTCTTCCTCCTATCTCACTTCGTCGAACCCGGCGGCGTAGTTGGGGACGGTCTTCCACCACATCCCATGCATGTTCGCTACGATGAGCCTCGTGGCTCCGCTGTGGGGGGCGCGTAGCCTTTCGATCTCCTCCTCGATGAATTGCCCCGTCCGCGGCGTGCCCGGCTCGACATCGAACTCCTCCGCCTCCGACTCCCCGATCTCCGCGCGGATAAGAACCGCGATGCTTGTGTACACGTCCCTTCCTTCCCGCCGTTGCAACTATATTTTACTCCCGGCGTCGCCAGGATGCGTCGGGGTGGCGTGCATTCGCCGACGTTTTTGAGGTCGGGCGGAGTCGAGCGCTCGATTCGATTGGCGTGCGGTTGCGGCTGGTTCGATCGGCTTGCATAATTAGGTCTTAACTGTGGGGAACGCGAACTTTGGGCGGGTGGCTTCGAGGCGCCGACCTCCGAGGTTGGCCTACAAAATCGTAGCCCAGAAAAGTTCCGTCCGGGGTATGCGCCATAGTATCCGCGGCACGAAACCGAAGAGAACGGGAGGTTTATGAAAGCGACCATCGAGTGGGGTGCGTGATGCGTCTGAAGGTGAGTCTCGCCTCCGTGAACGGTTCCCTATCCGTACCCGTCCAGTACAATTCGCTCATCCACGGCTTCGTGTACCACAACATGGACGAGGCTCTCTCGAAGTGGCTCCACGAGGAGGGACACGCCCACGGAGGGCGGCGGTTCAAGCTCTTCACGTTTTCGAGGCTCTTCGGCAAGAGGAGAGTGGAAGACGGGAGGATCACATTCGACGGCCCCGCTCATTTCTACCTCTCCTCCGCCGACGCGGAGGTGCTCGGCTCCCTCGCCGAACACCTCCTCAAAAAGCCGGATGTCAGGCTCGGGGGCGTGAGGTGCCGGGTCGAGGAGATAGCCGTCGAGCCGGAGCCGGAGATAAACGGAGGGACGGTAAGAGTAAAGACGCTCGCTCCAATTACGGCGTACAGCACCCTGACCACGCCGGACGGCAAAAAGAAGACATATTTCTACTCGCCTCAAGAAAAAGAATGGAGCGACGCGCTCATTGCGAACATCGCAAGAAAAGCGAAGTCGCTCGGTTGGGAGGCGGACGTGGATCGAGATCTCGATGAGTCGTGGATGCGACCGAAGCGGGTGAAGGCGGCGGATCAAAAAATCCTGCGATTCAAAGGAACCGTCATAAAAGGGTGGACGGGACTATATGAGACGAGCCTTCCCGAGCCGTACTTCCGGCTCGCCTACGATACGGGGTTTGGGAGCAAGAATCCACAGGGGTTCGGGATGGTGGGGGTTGTAAATGGGAAAGGAGGAAAAAATTGCTAGAAGCCATGAGTCAGCTTGCGTTGGATTTCCTGCGTGAGGA
>JACCWD010000055.1 GCA_013697825.1 Rubrobacter sp. | reverse complement strand
GTCGCGCGCTGCCTCGGGGCGGGCTGCCGGGTGGACGAACGACGAAAGCAGCCCGGCACCGCCCAGCAGCTACTCGCACTCACCGACACCCGAAAGGAGGCTGCTATCGCTTAAGTTGATGCGGATGGGTTCCACCCGCTCTATACCTTCGTGCCCGAAGAGCGCGAGCAGAACGACGATGGACTGGCAAAGAATGGTGAAGAGGGGGATGCTGGAGAAACCGGTGAGCGTCTCGACGGCGTAGTTGACGGTGATGCCCGCGAGGAGGGCCTGGATCCAGCTCCACCCCATCAGCACCCCGAGGTTGAGCACCGCCGGCAGCTTCCCGCCTCGCACCCCGAAAGACGCCCGGCTCAAAACCATCGTCGGAAGCCCCGTGCGCGTACCCATGCTCCCCACGAGCGAGAGCGCGGTAACCCCCAGGAGCGTCCCAACTACTATGATCAAGATAGCCTCCCGGTATGAACAGAGTCCCCGTGAGCAGCGTCGTGACGACCATGTTCGCCGCGAGCCAGAGCATGATGGTGTTACCGAAGCCCATCGTGCGTTCCGCCGCGTCATCGGCCCCGACGTTGTCGTGCCCCAACCGCGAGATGATGCGCTGCAACATGACGCTCCTCTCTTTCTTCCGGCACGAGAAGTCTACAGAGACCCACGCCGCAACGAAACATTCATATCTATGATATCTTCGAGCTTTCGTTGGAGGTTCCTACAATGGCCGGAGAACGCGAGACGCCTTTACTGATCCGAGACTTCGTGGAAGACCCGGAACTGGGCCTGGAGATGGTGGTGGGCGGAGAGTTGAGCCGTCCGGTGAGCTGGGTCCACGTGACGGAGGTGCTCGATCCGTCGCCCTACATTCAGGGCGGAGAGTTCATCCTGAGTGCCGGGATTTGGGGTGCTCGCGGTGGCCGCGTGGACACCTTCGTGGGCGCCCTCGCGCGCAACGGCGCGATCGCGCTCGGTTGGGGACTTCTCGTCGAGGACGAGCGGGTTCCTGAAGACGTGATCCGGGCGTGCAGGTCGGCAGGCCTCATGCTTCTGGCCGTGCCGACCCGAACACCGTTCATAGCGATAGGGCAGTGGTTCTTCGAGAGGGTGCAGGCGCGTCGGGAAGCGGGCCTGCGTGCGACCATAGAGCGAAACGAGAGGTTCGTCCGCGCCATCTCGTCCCTGCCGGGCGGGATGCGCGGGATCCTCGACGTGCTGCGCGATAGCGTGCCACGAAACATGTGGGTACTCGACGGGGCCGGACGCGTCCTCGCCGCGAACCTCGCGGACGATCCTCCCGCGGACGATCCTCCCGCGGAGATCGTCTCCGGCATCGTCGGCGAGCCGCCGGTCGAGACGCCCGTTTCCGACGCGACCGTATTCGGCGTCGGCGCGGGCGGCCATGACCCGGCGTACCTCGTCGTGGAAGGCCCGCGTGAGGAGATTGACGCCGAGCAGCGGGCGGCGGTCGATCAGGCTCTACCCCTGCTGGAATTCGTCGTGGCTCACGAGCAAGAGCTTCGCGAGGCGGAGAGACGGTTGGCCGCCGAGCTCGTAGAGGCCGTTCTTTCGAAGCGAACGCAGTTCTCGGCGGGCCGGCTGGAGGCTTACGGCATGGACCCCGGCGGTCCTTTCGTCGGTATCGTGGCTACAGCGGGCAAGCCCGACCCCGCGCTGAGCGCGGCGAAGCGGGCTCTCGCGCCCCTCGCGGGGGACGCCGTGGTCGCGGCCTGGCGCGACACGGTAACCGCCGTCATACAGCCCGCGAAAGGGAGGTTCGCGTCGGATGAAGCAGGACGCTCGCTGCAAGCCGCGCTCGACTCCGCCATCGGCATCGGCGGCGAGGGCGAAGGCGTCGAGGGACTTAGGAGGAGCCTCATCCAGGCCCGGCAGGCCGCCGACCTCGCGCGGCGGCGCACTCCCCCCGGCGGGTACGTCGTGTACAACCGGGCGGAGTCGCACGCGCTCCTCCTCGCCCTCCAGGACGAAGACGTGCTCACCTCGTTCTGCGAGGCTTTGCTCGGGGAGATAGAAGATCACGACTCCCGGCGCAACACCGACCTCCTCCCGACGCTCGAAGCCTTCCTCGCTTCAGGGGGCCGGTGGCAGGAGACAGCGGACAGGCTCCACATCCACGTAAACACCCTCCGACACCGCCTCGCCCGCTGCGAGGAGCTGACGGGAAGGCACCTTTCCTCCATGGACGACCGCGTGGACCTCTACATCGCCCTGCGGGCGCGAGGCGTCTCCCGAACCGGCGGAGTCCCACCATAGACTCAATTCAAGAGCTTGTTCGGCTCCGTGTACGGCAACCCATGCGCCTCCGCCACCGGCTCCGAAAGAAGGTCGCCCCGAAGCGTCGAGAGTCCTTTCGCGAGCGCCGGATCTCCCTTCGCCGCGCCTTCGATTCCCTCGTCGGCGATCCTTATGAGGTACGGGAGCGTCACGCTCGTGAGCGCGAGCGTCGCGGTTCTCGCGACGGCTCCGGGGATGTTCGCGACGCAATAATGGACGACTCCCTCCTCCACGTATGTCGGGTCGGAGTGGGTCGTCGGCCTCGCGGTCTCGATGCATCCGCCCTGGTCTATGGCGACGTCCACCGCCACCGAACCCGGCCTCATGCTCGCGATCATCTCCCGAGAGACGAGCTTCGGAGCCTTCGCCCCGTGCACGAGCACCGCCCCGATCACCACGTCGCTCTCCGCCACGTATGCGGCCATCCTCGCCCGGTTCGGGATCACGAGGTCCACGCGCCCGCCGAAGATGTCC
This sequence comes from Rubrobacter sp., assembly GCA_013697825.1. Classification (GTDB taxonomy): domain Bacteria; phylum Actinomycetota; class Rubrobacteria; order Rubrobacterales; family Rubrobacteraceae; genus JACCWD01. Next base: position 43,473 of record JACCWD010000055.1, on the reverse strand, counting down.
GAGAGGTACGCGAGGCGCCTCGGGTTTATGTCGAGGATGCGGACGATGGCCCGCATGCCGACCGCGATCTTCGCCGCTTCGAGCCCAACGACCCCGCCGCCCACGATCGTGACCCTCGCCGCCGGAGTCCCCGGCACGCCCCCGAGAAGGAGTCCGCCCCCTCCCTGCGGGCTTTCGAGGCAATGGGCCGCCGCCTGCGTCGCCATCCTCCCGGCGACCTCGCTCATCGGGGTGAGGAGCGGCAAACTCCCGTCGTCGAGCTCGACGGTCTCGTAGGCGATGGAGTCTATTTTGCGCTCCATGAGGAACTCGGTTTGTTGTTTGTCGGCCGCCAAATGGAGGTATGTGAAGAGTTTGTGGCCCTCTTTGAAAAGATCGTATTCGTCGGGGATCGGCTCTTTGACTTTGACGATGAGTTCGGCGGAGTCGAAGACTTCTTCGGCGGAGTTTGCGATCTTCGCTCCGGCTCTTTCGTACTCTTCGTCGGTGAAGCCCGCGCCGCCTCCGGCGCCCTTCTCGACCACGACTTCGTTGCCGTGGTGTACGAGTTCGAAGACCCCGTCCGGCTGCATCGAGACGCGGCCCTCCTTGTCCTTTATCTCCTTCGGCACTCCGACCTTCGCGGCCATATTTTCCTCCTTACGCTGGTACGATGCCCCCACCTTATAACAGTCGCGGACGTTACAGTAAACATTTAAGGCTTCAATACCGCCATGCGTATGAGCGGTTATACTTCTTTGTTCGAAGGGTCGGGTTTGGATTGTATTTCTATTCTTGGAGATAGCTTGGCGACGAGGGAAGGCTCCGTAGGGTTTTCGATCGGCGAGGTTTCGCAGGCGATCGGACTCGCCCCCCAGACTTTGAGGCTGTGGGAGCGCGAACAACTCGTAAAGCCCCGCCGCACGGGCCGGGGATACCGGGTATACAGCGAGGCCGACGTCGAGCGACTGCGGAAGATCAAGCAATTGAGAAAGGCCGAGGGACTCAATTTCGCGGCGATCCGCAAGACCCTCGGCCCGCCCCCGGAGAACGCCGAGCCGGACGACTCGCCGAAGGAGAACTCGGAGTCCTCGCCCGGCGAGAGGCTCCGTCGCCTCCGGCTGAAGTCTCGGAGGACGCTCAAAGAGGTCGCCGAGGCGACGGGGCTTTCCATCTCCTTCATCTCGGCTTTGGAGCGTGGCGGCTCGGGGGCTTCGGTCTCCTCGCTCCGACTCCTCGCCGAGGTTTACGGACTGACGATGCGGGAGTTCTTCGGAGCCGACCTCGACCACAAAGCCCCGCTCGTACGCGAATCCGAGCGGCCCGTTATGCGGTGGGACAACGGCGTGCGCTTCGAGGAGATGACGACCGGGGAGAAGGTGATGGATCCCTCATACATAAAAGTCCCCTCCGGCGCGGGGAGCGAAGGCTTTTATTCGCACGAGGGCGAGGAGTTCATATTCATCGTCTCCGGCACCCTCCACGTCGAACTCAAGGATCAAGGAACGCACGTCGTCGGCCCCGGCGACACGCTGTATTTCTATTCCACCACCCCCCACCGATGGTGGGCGGAGAACGGCCCCGTCGAAGCGGTTTACGTGAACACCCCGCCAACTTTCTGACACGCACCCGAACGCGAACCGTCTTGACCGCCTTACAGTAAATATGCAACAATTGTGCAAAGCTGGTAACGTCGCTTACTCTGACTGGAAGAGATTTTTATGGACGTAATGCGCGGTCTGGGTGAGAAGGGCGATCCGACGAGACTCTCTGGCGTGGAGAACCTCATGCTCCATTTCACCCCGTACGCCGAAGATTGGTCGAAGCTCCCGGTCATCGTCTCCGGCGATGGATGCCACATCACCGACGACCGCGGGAACACGTACATCGACGGTTTGGCCGGACTCTTCACCACGCAAGTCGGGCATGGGAGGGCGGAGCTAGCCGAGGTCGCGGCGACGCAAATGAAAGAACTCGGCTTCTTCCCGAACTGGAGCTTCCAGCATCCGAGGAGCTTGGAGCTCGCTCATAAAATAGCCGATATCGCACCCGGCGACCTAAACTCCACATTCTTCGTATCCTCCGGCTCGGAGGCCGTGGAGAGCGTCATTAAATTGGCGAGGCAGTTTCATAAGGCGAACGGCGAGGCCGAGCGGTACAAAATAATATCGCGCAAGATCGCATACCACGGAACGACTATGGGCGCGCTCTCGGTAACGGGGCTTCCCTCTTTCAAGGCGCCTTTCGAGCCGCTTCCGGCGGGGTTCCATCATGTGTCGAACACGCAGCAAGATCCCAACGGGGCCGCCGAGGCCATCGAGGAGATGATCGAGTTCGCAAGCCCCGAAACCGTCGCCGCCGTCATCATCGAACCCGTCCAAAACGCCGGGGGATGCCTCGTCCCGCCGCCGGATTATTGGCGGAGGGTTCGGGAGATATGCGACCGCCACGGCGTCCTCCTCGTCTCCGACGCGGTGATATGCGCCTTCGGGCGGCTCGGGGAGTGGTTCGGGGTCGAGCGCTTCGACGTGGTTCCGGACATGACGACCTTCGCGAAAGGCGTGACGAGCGGGTATTTGCCGATGGGCGGCGTGGTCGTGAACGACCGGATCGCCTCGACCTTGAAAGAGAACGCGCCGATGTTCGCCCACGGCTCGACGTTCGGGGGGCATCCGGTGTCGAGCGCGGTCGCTTTGAAGAACATCGAGATAATGGAGCGGGAGAACCTCCTCCAAAACGTGCATGACCTCGAAGGGCATTTCGGAAGCGAACTCCGGCGTGTGGCGGAGAACCATCCCATCGTCCGGGAGGTTCGAGGGATGGGCTTTTTCTGGGCGGTCGAGATAACGCCCGAGCGCTCCGACGGGACGGCGCTCGACGAGGACGAGTACCAGAAATACTTCAAGGGCGTGCTTTCGCGGAAGCTCATGGAGGGCGGGCTCATATGCCGCTTCGACGACAAGGACGAGCCAGTCATACAATTCTCGCCCGCGCTCATCTCCGACAAGGAGATACTCTCGAAGATCGCCGACATCACCGACTCGGCCATCGCCGAACTCGAGAAGCAACTCGGATACAAAGGCTGACGGAGTGGCTCCAGCCACCGACCATCGCGCACGCACCCCCCGCGAGGCGGCCCCCGACTCCCTCCCCGTAGAAACGACCCGGCGAGTCTCCCCCGCCGCGGGGGGAAATCCGGCGAGGTACGGGGTGGCGGATCGCCCCTCCGAAGGCGGGCGCGAAGTTCTCCATCCGGACTCGGCATGAGACGCGGGGCCTCCGCCGCGGATGTCGTGGTCGTCGGGGCGGGGCTTTCCGGCCTCGCGGCGGCCCGCGAATTAGACCGGGCGGGCTTCGATGTCGTCGTCCTCGAAGCCCGTGACCGTCCCGGTGGACGCACCCACGCCATCGAAGTCGAGGGCGTGACGCTCGACCTCGGTGGCGAGTGGGTGGACGAAGCCCACGCCTCGATGCGAAACCTCGCCTCCGACCTCGGCATCGAACTCGTCCCCGACGGCGAAGGGAAGAAGAACGGACGGTGGCACATTTCGGGCGAAACGTGCGAAACGATGCCCCTCTCCGATCGGGACGCGAAAGTGTACGAACGCATGGAAGCCGCGCTCGTCGAGGCGGCGTCGGGCAAAGACCCGCGTACGTACCACGAGCACGTCCCGGAGGGCGATGTGAGCGTCGAAGCGTGGCTTCGGCGGGAGGGCATGAGCGAAGCCGGGAGGCACGGCCTCGGCACGCTCGTCTCTGACTGCGGCTCGACCGTGCCGATGCGCCGGATGTCTTTTTATTCGTACGCGAACAAAGTGAAGAGCCGCGGCGGTCCGGGGAAGGGAAACGAATACCGCGTCCTCGGCGGCACCGGGAGCGTCGCGAAAAGAATCGCCGCCGAACTCGGGGAAATCGTCCGGTATTCCTCGCCCGTGAGCGATGTGCGGCAAAACGAGGACGGCGCGGCGGTTCGTTATCTCGCGGAGGACGGCCCCGGAGAGGTTCATGCGCGGAAGGTCGTCATGGCGATTCCGTTCATGTGTTATCCGACGATACGCTTCGATCCCGCGCCGCCGGGGGTTTTCCGGCGGATGTTCTCCGGCGCGACATATGGCGTGGTTCGGAAGATGCACTTTATTTTCGGCGAGGCGATGGCTCCTCCGTTCACGATCACCGACACGAGCCTCGGATATTTGAGCGCGTCTCAAAGTTCGGGCGAATACTCCGGCATCGTCTCCTTCGTCGGCGGGGAATCCCTTTTGCCGGAGCTTGGGTATTCGGAAGGCGAGCGGAAAAGGCGGGGAGTGGAGACGCTTCGGAAACTATATGACGTGCCGGAACCCGTCCGTGTCGTGGAGAAAGTGTGGGCGCATGACTATTGGACGCGGGGGAGCTATATGATCATGGCCCCCGGGGACGTGGCGGCGTTCGGCGGGTCTATGGGACAATGCTTCGGGAATGTGCATCTCGCGGGAGCCGAAGGAATCTCCGTCGCGCCGAGCTTCATGAACAGCGCGGTCGAGTCGGGGATGCGGGCGGCGAGCGATGTCGCCGAAAGCATGGGCGAACAAAGAAGTGCGGTCGGATAGGGACACGAGGGGATAACGGGAAGCCGGGAGAGGTCGGGAAAATGTCGGGGATGCGTTTGGAAGGCGGAGGGCGGTGGCTTCGGCTCCGCATCGGCATGCCGCGACCCGGAATAGCCGAACGGCGCGCGAAACGCCCTCGAACGAGGTGGCGGGCCGCGACAGGCCGCATGCCGATAACGCAAACATAAGCGCGAAGAAGGGGGAAGGGAGAAGAGAGAATGGAAGAATACACAAAGCAAATTCCGCAAAGCGAAGCGAAACCGGACACGAAACCCGCCGTGAAATTATCCGGCGTGTGCAAACGCTTCGGCGATTTCACGGCGGTGGACAACCTCGACCTCGGCATCCGCGAAGGCGAGTTCTTCTCGCTCCTCGGGCCGTCGGGGTGCGGAAAGACGACGACTTTGCGAATGATCGCCGGCTTCGAAGACCCGAGCGAAGGCACGCTCTCCGTCGCCGGGGAGCCGATGCTCGGAGTCCCGCCGTACCGACGCCCGGTGAACACCGTCTTCCAGTCATACGCGCTCTTCCCCCACCTCGACGTGGCCGAGAACGTCGCCTTCGGGCTGAAAAGGTCGAAGGTTGCGAAGGGTGAGATCGGCAAGCGAGTCGCCGAGGCGTGCGAGATGGTTCAGCTTTCCGGCTTCGAGAACCGGAAGTCCTCGAATCTCTCCGGCGGGCAGCAGCAAAGAGTCGCATTGGCGCGAGCTTTGGTGAACCGTCCGAAGGTGCTTCTTTTAGATGAGCCGCTCGGGGCGCTCGATCTCAAACTGAGAAAAGAAATGCAGATCGAGTTGAAAAATTTGCAGCATTCGCTCGGCATCACGTTCGTGTACGTAACCCACGATCAGGAAGAAGCCCTCACGATGAGCGACCGCATCGCCGTGATGGACGACGGGAAAGTACGGCAAATCGCCGACCCGGCCACGCTTTACGAGCTTCCCGCCGACCGATTCGTGGCGGGCTTCATCGGAGAAACGAACACATTCTCCGGCGAGGTCGTGGACACGGCGAAGAACCGGGCGATCATCCACACCGCCGACGGCATGGACATCGAGGCGTTCGTCCCAGATGGCCGCGAAGTGTCGAAGGGCGAAGAGGCGCACGCCGCCGTGAGGCCGGAGAAAGTCCGGCTCGGAGGCGAGGGCGACAATGTTGTCTCGGGCAAAATTCGGGACGTCGTGTACCTCGGGTCGAGCACACAATACATCGTCGAGACCTCCGGCGGAGAGCGCATCTCGCTTGTGAAGCAAAACATCCGCGACGCGAGCGGAGAAAAGGAGGGCGACGAAGCCACAGTCGCCTGGGACGCGGAAAACTGCCTGATACTGGGAGGGTGAGAATGGCGAAGAGAATATCGCGGGGAAGGTTCCTGAAAACAATGGGCGCGGGGGCCGTCGCAGGCTCGACGTTCTCCATCCTCTCATGCTCCGTAAGCACGAGTCCGCAAAGCAGCGGCGACGGAGGAGGAAACGGCGGCGGTGGGAACGGGGGCGGCGGGAACAGCCTCAACCTTTACAACTGGTCGGACTACGTCGCCGAAGAAACCCTCCCCGGCTTCGAGGAGGAGACGGGGATACGGGTTACGCAGGATTTCTATGCCTCCAATGAGGAGCTTCTCGCCCGCCTCCAGAGCGGCGCGGCGGGCTACGATGTGATCGTGCCGAGCGACTATATGGTCGCCATTATGCAAAAAAGCGGCGTTTTGCAGGAACTCGACTTCGAGCAAATACCGAACTTCGAGAACGTCGGAGAAGAGTTCCGGGGGCTTTCGTACGATCCGGAGAATAATTTCAGCGTCCCGTACCAGTGGGGGACGACCGGGCTTCTTTACAACCGGGCGGAGATCGGGGAGATCACGTCATGGGACGCCATCTTCGACCCCGAGTTCGAGGGCCGTATCGCCATGATAGACGACGTGCGCGAAACCCTCGGCGCGGCTCTCATGTCCCTCGGATACTCCATAAACTCGACAGACGAGGCGGAACTCGAGGAGGCTCAAAGCCTTCTCGTCGAGCAAAAGCCGCTCCTTCGAGGATACTTCGACTCGACGGAGATCACACCGCTCGTCGAGAACGGCGACATACTCATCGGCCACGTCTTCTCGGGTGACGGGATGACCCCGACGATGGACAACGAAGACCTCGCGTACATCATCCCCGAGCCGGGGGCGACGCGGTGGACGGACAACATGTGCATCCCGAACGGCGCAGCCAACGTCGAAGGGGCGCACCAGTTCATAAACTACATCCTCGCCGCCGGGCCGGGGGCCGCCCTCACGAACTATACGTACTACGGAACCCCCAACGAAGCCGCCCTCCCCGACATAGACGAAGAACTCACCGACATCCCCGAATACGACCCCCCGGACGAAGTCTTCGACCGCCTCCAAGTCATAGAGGACGTGGGTGAGGCGACCCGGATGTACGAACGCATCTTCACGGAGGTGAAGAGCTCGTGATGCTCGCTTCGCTCGGGTCGCTCGCTTCGCTCGCCGGGAGTCGGGAGCCGCTTCACTCCGCCTTTGGCTCCGCTCCGCTTCGGCAGTCGGGGGTCGGGGGGTTCTCGACTTTCCCTCTCCGTATAGCCTCGCCTTCCCGCCCGACAAACTTTCGCGGGACTCGAACGGGGCAATGTCGGTACGGGGTTCCGCTTTCGTACCTTCCCCGACTCCCGAAGCGAGCGTCAGCGAGCGGCTCCCGACTCCCGACTCCCGCCCTTTCCGCTCATGGATGAGCGGAAAGGATGGTCGTGGCGGCTCGCGGGCCTCCTCTCCCCCGCCGCGTTTTGGCTCGGGATCTTCTTCATGCTCCCGCTCATGCTCATCCTCGTGTATTCGTTCGGGAGGAGCGGAGTGTACGGGGACATCACCATCACCTTCGACCCGTCGAACTATCTCCGCGTGTTCGACCCGCTTTATTTGGAGATTATCGGCCGGTCGCTCGCCATCGCGGGGCTTACGACTTTGTTTTGCTTCGCGCTCGGGTATCCGCTGGCTTATTTCATAACTTTCAAGGGCGGGAGATGGAAGCTCGCGCTTCTCCTCATGGTCATGATCCCGTTCTGGACGAGCCTCCTCGTCCGGGCATACGCATGGGTCGTTATTTTGGGCGGCAATGGGATCGCGAACCGCTCGCTCCAATTCCTCGGGATAACGAGCGAGCCTTTGAACCTCATCTTCACGCCGCAGGCGGTGATGATGGGGATGGTGTACTCGTACCTCCCGTTCATGATCCTCCCACTTTACGCCTCGCTCGAAAAGTTCGACTCGCGCCTGAAAGAGGCCGCGCAAGACCTCGGCGCGAGCCGCTGGCACACTTTCTGGAAAGTAACGTTCCCACTCAGTTTGCCGGGCGTCATCGCCGGGAGCATACTCGTCTTCATACCTTCGGCGGGGGAGTTCGTGATACCCGACCTTCTCGGCGGGTCGCGGACCGTGATGACGGGGAACCTCATTCAGCAGCAATTTTTGAACGCGCGCGATTGGGCGTTCGGATCGGCCCTCGCGGTGATGCTCGGGGTTTTGATGCTCGGGGCGATTTTGCTTTACATCCGAAAGGTCGGCACGGATAAACTGGAGGGCGTGTGATGGCGAAGGGGAAAGGCGGCGGACTCCCGGACAAAGCCCTCTTCGCGCTCGCGGGCTTCGTGTATTTGTTTCTTTACGCCCCGATAGCCGTCCTCATCTTCTTCTCTTTCAACGCTGAGAGAAGCACGCAGGTTTGGAGCGGGTTCTCGATGCGATGGTACGGGGAGCTCATCCGCGACCAATCCATACTCGACGCTTTTTACAACTCGCTCATCGTGGGCGTTTCCGCGACTCTCGTGTCCACGATCATCGGCACGTTCGCGGCGATGGGTCTCGCCCGCCACCGTTTCCGGGGGAAGACCGCCGCCGATTCGACGATTTACGCGGCGACGGTGATGCCGGAGATCGTGGTCGGAGTGAGCCTCCTCGCGTTCTTCGTGACGGTTCAATTTCAGCTCGGACTCACGACGATCATTATCGCCCACGTCGCGTTTTGCATTTCGTTCGTGACGATCGTGGTCCGGGCGAGGCTCGCTGGGATGGACCGCTCCGTCGAGGAGGCCGCCGCCTACCTCGGGGCGAATCCGGCGACGACTTTCCTCCGCGTAACGCTCCCGATCATTTTGCCGGGCGTGATGGCGGGCGGACTCCTCGCCTTCACCCTCTCCTTCGACGACTTCGTCATAACGTTCTTCACAGCGGGGGTCGGGTCAAGCACGCTCCCGCTCAAGATTTATTCCATGATCAAATTCGGGGTGAGTCCGATCATAAACGCGCTCTCGACCGTGATCCTCGTCGTGACCGTCATTCTCATAGTGGGTGGAAGCCGCATCCTCGCCGGAAGAAAGGAATGATGGAGAACCATCGAAGGGAGCGCGGACGCCCGCGTGCGGGACGCATGATCCCTTCGCCTCGCAAAGACCGAAAGGAAATCTCGATGCCCGAAAGCACGAAGATAAAAGTCGTAAACCCGGCGACCGGAGAAACATTCGAGGAAGTCCCGACGACGACCCGAAAAGAACTCGACGCGGCGACGAAGCGGGCGAGGTCGGCGTTCGGGGAGTGGCGAGGAGTCTCCGGCCTCGAACGCGCCGAAATATTCCACGGCATCTCCCGGACGCTCCTCGAACACGCCGACGAGCTCGCCGAGACGATGACGAAGGAGGGCGGGAAGCCATTCATCGAGAACCGCGACGAGGTGGACTGGACAGCGGCGTGCTTCGATTATTACGGCGAGGTCGCCCGCGACTCCGTCGGATACCTCCCCGCCCCCATCGAAGCCGAGCAACTCGCGCTCGTCATAAAAGAGCCCGTCGGAACCGTCGCGTGCATCGTCCCGTGGAACTATCCGCTCCTCCTCGCGGCATGGAAGGTCGCCCCCGCCCTCGCCGCCGGAAACGCCGTGATCCTCAAACCCTCGGAGGAAACGCCACTCGCCACGCGAAGGATGGCCGAGATCATCGAGGGTTTGCCGGACGGTCTCCTTCAAACCATCCACGGCGCGGGCGATGTCGGCGATATGCTCGTGCGACATCCCGAGGTGGACATGGTCGCCTTCACCGGGAGCCAGGAAACCGGGCGGAAGGTCGGAATGGTCACCGCCGAACGCCTCATCCGGGCGAACCTCGAGCTCGGCGGCAAAGACCCGTTCATAATTTGCGACGACGTGGACATCGAGGTCGCGGCGCAAGGAGCGGTGTGGGCGGCGTGCCTCAATGCCGGGCAAGTATGCACCTCGCCGGAGCGTTTCTATGTCATGAAGGGCGTGGCGGGCGAGTTCCTCGAAGCGGCGAGGAGCCACGTCGAAAGTTTGAACATCGGAGATCCGATGGAGAAGGCGACGGACATCGGGCCGATGATAAACGCCGCTGGGCGCGCGAAGGTCGAGTCCCATGTCGGCGAGGCGGAGGCGAACGGCGCGAAAGTCGTAGTCGGCGGGGGGCGGCCATACGAGCGGGGCTTTTTCTACGAGCCGACGATCCTCACGGGCGTGGAGCCTTCGATGGCGGTGATGAGCGAGGAGACCTTCGGCCCGGTCATCCCGGTCGTGGAAGTCGGGGGTTTGGACGAGGCGATCGCTCACGCGAACTCGGTGCCGTTCGGACTCGGAGCCAATATTTATACTCGGGACTTCGGGAACATGCTCCGGTGTATGCGGGAGATACGCGCCGGAACCGTATGGATAAACGACCCCCTCACCGACAACGACGCGGCCCCGTTCGGCGGGCAGAAAGGGAGCGGCATAGGGAGGGAGCTCGGGCGCGAGGGACTCGAAGCGTTTCAAGAATCGAAGCACGTCCACATAGATCCGAGGGTGGAGAAGAAGGAATGGTGGTATCCGTATGGCGAGTGAGGCTTCAGGTTTCAGGTTTCAGGCTTCAGGAAAAACAAAATCCGATGCCTGAAACCTCGAAAGAAAGGTTTTCCAATGACTCGTTCCGAACAGATCGCGCCGAACGTGTACCGGGTGGAATCCATCGGAGTATCGAACGCCATAAACGTACTTCTCATCGAAGGCTCCGACGGGTGGACGCTCGTGGATGCGGGGGTGTCGAAGGATGCGGGGAAGATAAAGGAGGCTCTCTCCGCGCTCGGGGTCGGGGGTTCGGATCTGAAACGGATCTTTATTACGCACCACCATGTGGATCACATCGGCGGGCTTCCGGGGATACGCGAGTTCGCGCCTCACGCGGAGATCATCGCCTCCGCACATGAGGCGAGCATCATCTCCGGCGAGCGGAAGCCCGACTCGCCGCCGAACCCGGTTCTCCGGGCCGTGAACAAGGCGACGACACTCCCGACGGCCCCCGTCGGTCGTGTGGCGAACGAAGGAGACGCCGTCTCCGGTTTCCGTGTGATCGCCACGCCGGGGCATACGCTCGGGCATACTTCGCTGTTTCGGGAGGAGGACGGGCTTCTCTTCACCGCCGACGCCTTCGTGTGCATCCCGGTGCGGCTCCGGGACGGGGGCCGCAAATTCGTATGCACCGACCCCGCGCTTGCGAAACGCTCCGCCGAAAAGATCGTGAAGGAAGACATCCGGACCGTCATCCTCACGCACGGGAAGGCGATCCGCGAGCACGCGAGGGAGACGCTCCGGCAAGCCGTGGCGGAGTGCCGATATTAATGATGAAGGACGCGGCGACCGGCCCGGAGTCCGCCGTGGATGGCATCTCTTTCCGGCGGCTCCGGACATCGGAGATACCGCTCATCCACCGTTGGCTGAACACGCCGCACGTCGCCCGGTGGTGGTATGAGGATGTCGGGACTTTGGAGGAGGTCGAGGAGAGGTATCTCCCGTACATCGAGGGGAAGGCGGGGGTCGAACCGCATCTCATCCTCCGCGAAGGCACGCCGATCGGATACATACAAACATACCCACTCTCCGCCGACGAGGAGTATGCGAAGCTCGTCGGTGTCGAGGACTCGGCGGGCGTGGATCTCTTCATCGGAGAGCCGGAGTTTCTCTATAAAGGACTCGGGCCGAATATTATCCGTCGCTTCCTCGAGGGTATCGTCTTCTCCGACGGACGATACGAAACATGCATCATCGGGCCGGAGCCGAAGAACGAGTCGGCGATCCGAGCCTACGGGAAAGCGGGCTTCCGGTATTTCAAAACGATACACGTCCCCGAGGAGCCGGAGCCGGAGTATTTGATGAAGCTCACGCAAGAGGAGTTCTTCGAGGGATGAGAAGGAATGGCCGCTTATTCGAGGGCGGAGATGGAGGAGCCGGGAGCGCCGCCGCGAATCACCCGACCGCCGCGAATCGGGGAAATTCGACTCGCGGCTTTTCCGACTCCCTCGTTCCTCCGGGCGAAGCTGGGCGAAGCGAGCATGCGGCATGACCCGCCACGACGCCATCATCGTCGGCTCGGGGCATAACGGCCTCATCACGGCGGCGTACCTCGCGAAGGCCGGAAAGTCGGTTCTCGTACTCGAACGGCGCGAGGTCATCGGCGGGGCGACGGTGACGGAGGAGTTTTGGCCCGGATACAAACTCTCGACATGCTCGTACGTGTGCAGTTTGCTCCTCCCCGAAGTCGTCCGCGAACTCGAACTCGAAAGGCACGGATACGACATCCGACCCCTCGATCCGCAATATTTCACCCCGTTCCCGGACGGAAGAAGTCTCACTTCGTATCTCGACGGCGAAAGGACGAAGGCCGAAATCCGGAAGTTCTCGAAGAGGGACGCCGAGAACTACGACGCATACTGGAAAATGTGGGATCGCATAATCGCCCGTATGCGCCCGCTCATGAACCGAAGAACGCCCACCGAATCCGAACTCGAAGCCGCCTTCGACGGGCTGGAGGGAGAGGAAGACTGGCGGCGACTCACGAAGGCGAGCGTCGCCGATCTCCTCGACGAGTTCTTCGAGTCGGAGGAGGTAAAGGCTCCGTTGTGCGTCGGGGGCGTCATCGGGACGAATGCCGGGCCGCGGGATTCCGGTACGGCGTATATAAAGTTCCATCACATACTCGGAAGCGTCGGCGGGCATCGAGGGGCGTGGGGATATGTCCGGGGCGGGATGGGGATGGTTGCGGAGAGCATCGCGTCGGCGGCGAGAGAGGCCGGAGCCGAAATCCTCACGGATGAGGAGGTCGAGGGGATCGAGGTCGGCGAAGACGGCGAAGCCCGTGCCGTGGCACTCCGCGATGGACGCTCCTTCGAGGCGGACATAATAATTTCGAACGCCGACCCGGAGCGAACCTTCCTCGGCATGGTCGGCGAGGGGGCTTTGCCGGAAGGTCTCGCCGAAAGTGTGAAGAATACGCGGACGGAGGGTTCGGTGGTGAAGGTGCTTCTCGGCCTCGGGGGGTTGCCGGACTTCACGGCGATGCCGGGCAAAAGCGTCGGGCCGCAGCATGTCGGGGCCATCGTCATAAATCCCTCGGTGGACTATTTGCAAACCGCGTGGGAGGACGCGAAGGAGGGTCGTCCGTCCGAGCGTCCGTTCATGGAGGGGTACATACAAAGCGCGACGGAGGACGGACTCGCGCCGAGTGGGAAGCATACGATGAGCCTGTTTTGCCAGTATGCCCCGTATCGGCTCGCCGAAGGGACGTGGGAGGAGAGGCGGGATGAAATTGGGAAGCGCATCATAGACACCTTTGCGGAGTATGCCCCGAACTTGCCGGACGCTATCGAGCACGTCGAGGTTCTCGGGCCGCCGGATATCGAGGCGAAGATCGGGATCTCGGGCGGGAATATCTTCCACGGGGAGATGACGCCGGATCGTATGTTCGGGGGGCGTCCCGCTCCGGGCTTCTCGGGGTATGAAGCGCCCGTGGGGAACCTTTATCTTTGCGGGGCCGGAGTGTGGCCGGGCGGGGCGGTGTTCGGGGCGGCGGGACGGAATTGCGCGGTGGAGATTTTGGGAAGAGACGAACGGATTTAGGGAAAGGAGAAATTATGGAGACCGGAGTGAAACGGGTGGAGAACTTTGTCGGGGGCGAGCGGACGCAGCCCGCCGAGGGTCGTTTCTACGAACTCGTTGACCCGACGACGGGTGAAATATCCGGTGAGGCTCCGGCCTCGGATAAAGTGGATGTGGATCGGGCTTTCGAGGCGGCGGAGAAAGCGTTCGAGGTGTGGCGCGACGCGACTCCTTCCGAGAGGCAGCTCGCGATGCTCCGGCTCGCGGATGCGATCGAGGATCGAGCCGAGGAATTGGTTCGGGCGGAGTCGGAGAATACGGGGAAGCCCATCGGGATGACTATGGAAGAGGAGATCCCGGCGATGGTGGATCAAATCCGGTTCTTCGCCGGGGCCGCCCGCATTCTCGAAGGGAAGTCCGCCGGGGAGTATATGAGCGGGTACACGTCATTCGTGCGGCGGGAGCCGGTGGGGGTGTGCGCGAAGGTCACGCCGTGGAATTATCCGATGATGATGGCGACGTGGAAGTTCGCCCCGGCCATCGCCGCCGGGAACACCATCGTCATGAAGCCGTCGGACACGACGCCCGCGACGACGGTGATGCTCGCGGAGATGGCCTCGGAGTTCATGCCGCCGGGCGTTTTCAACGTGGTGTGCGGCGACCGCGACACCGGAAGAATGCTCGTCGAGCATCCCACGCCGCAAATGGTCTCGATCACCGGGTCGGTGCGGGCGGGGATGGAGGTCGCGGGGGCGGCGGCGAGGGATTTGAAACGGACGCACCTCGAACTCGGGGGGAAGGCTCCGGTCCTCGTATTCGATGACGCGGACATCGAGGCCGCCGCCGAAGAAATCGCCGTGGCAGGGTATTTCAACGCCGGACAGGATTGCACGGCAGCGACGCGCGTCCTCGCCGCGCCGGGAGCATACGACAACTTCGTGGCCGCCCTCACCGAACAGGCGAAGGCAACGAAGACGGGCGCGCCGGACGACGAGGATGTTTTGTATGGGCCGCTCAATAATGAGAGGCAGCTCGCGCATGTGTCGGGGATGGTGGATCGGCTCCCGGATCACGCCGAAGTCACCACAGGCGGAGAGCGTTTCGGGGAGCGCGGATACTTCTTCTCGCCGACGGTGGTGGGCGGGCTTCGGCAAGGAGACGAGGCTTCGCAAAACGAGATCTTCGGTCCGGTCATCACCGTCCAGACTTTCTCGGACGAGGACGAGGCGGTTCGGTGGGCGAACGGGGTGAAGTACGGTCTCGCGTCGAGTGTGTTCACGACGAACCATGCCCGGGCGATGCGGGTGAGTCGGAGGCTCGACTTCGGGTGTGTGTGGATAAACACGCACATACCGCTCGTCGCGGAGATGCCGCATGGTGGATTCAAGCACTCGGGCCACGGCAAGGATCTCTCGATGTACGGCTTTGAGGACTATACGCGGGTGAAGCACGTCATGAGCAAAATCTAACGGGAGGGCTGAGTATACTCTGGATAGAATTCGATTGGGACGACGGGAACTTGGGAAAGCTCCTCTGGCACGGGGTCGGTCGAGAAGAAGTCGAGCAGGCGTTGAAGGACTTCGAAGGCAAGGTGGCCGGAGCTTACAATAAAGAAGGTGAGCGTCGCGAAGCGTGGCTCGGGGCGAGCGATGAAGGGAGGATCCTCTTCGTCGTCTATACTCATCGAGGAGAAAGGCTCCGGCCAATAACATTCCGGGGCGCCAACGACGCGGAGAAGCGAAGGTACGGACGAGGCTAAGATATGGGAGACAAGCTAACAAAAATCAATAGTTGGGACGAGGTGCCGGAGTTCAAGAGCGAGGACGAAGAGGACGAATTCTGGGGCAAGCACTCGCTCGGTCCGGCCCTGCTGGATCAAATGCGTCCGGCTTCCGAGTCAGGCGGCCCTCCGGCTCTTGAAATACCACAATCGCTGCGCGAAATAGGAATAACACCAGAAGTCGCGCGCCGCCTGCAGCGGATCGCCCGGATCAGAGGGTCGCGCCTAGAGGATCTCATCTCCGAGTTCTTGACTGATCGGCTCCATGAAGAGGAGCAGCGAACCGGAATTCGGTGAAATGAAGCGGCCCGCCCGGCAACGAACCGCGCTTCTCAGCCAGTCAGCTTTTCGCTTTCGGCTGACTGTACGGGGATGCCGGGAAACCCGTCAATGCTCTCGGCATTGTTTTTCTCGCGGTACCGAGCCATGCCCTCCTCGCCGAGGCTTCCGGCGAAGTCCGGCAAATCTTCGCGGAGTCCGACGAAGTCCATGAGCGGGACTCCGAAGCCGCATGAGGTGGAGACGCGATCCACGTCCACGGCGATGATCGCCCGCTCCCCCGGAAGGTCAGGGAAGCGAGGGCGGAGTTCTTCATACAAAGCATCTCCCGTCTCGTGGACGGTTCCGTGTCCATACAAACGCACAATCCTCGCCGAGCCTTCGAAGGCGCAAAACATGAGCGTGATGCGCCCGTCGGCCTTCAAGTGGGCGATGGTTTCGATGCCGCTCCCGGTGAGGTCGAGCCATGCGACGTGGTTCTCGTCGAGGATGCGGAAGGTGTCGAGGCCACGAGGGGAGACGTTTATGCGGGTGTCCGGGTCGGCGGGGGCGGTGGCTACGAAGAACATGGGTTGGCGGGAGATCCACGCCGCGAGCCTTTCGTTTATGCGGTCGAATGCTTTGCCCATGTTTCGTCTCCTTTTTCGATTTCCTTCAAGATAGCAAAGAGTTTTCGACGGCATCGAGGAAGGCGGTCGCTGTGAGGGGGGAAGCGTAGAAGAGTTCGGCGTCGAACTCATGGACTTGTCCGGCTCGGACGGCGGGCAGCCTTTTCCAGAGTGGCGACTCGAGCATCGGAGCGACCACTCCCCTGTCTCGTCCGGGGCCGGCCTGGCTGACTTCCACTCGTACGAAGAGGAGATCCACTTCTTGGAGAAGGTCGATCCTCTCCAGCGAGAGCCGCCCTTCTTCGAGGTATTCCTCGTAGGTTTCAGGCACGAACTCCGCCGGGGCGAGGCTGAGTTCTTCGGATAGTATGAGTAAGGGCTGCGAGTTGAGATAGTTTATGTTCAGCGTCCCCGGCTCTCCTCCGCCCACCACGGCGAACGTCGCGCCGGCCCATCTCTCGGCCAGGCGAGCGCGAAGGTCGGCGGCCCGCTCTTCGTAGTCGCTCAAAACTTGCTCCGCCACATTTCCCCGACCAAAGACCTTTGCGACAGACTTGAGAGCGCGCGGCCAATCCGCCAGCGAGCCTTCACCATAAAGGATCTCATTGAAGTTGAAGGTAGGCGCGATCTGCGACAGCCTCTCATACTGCTCCCGGTCGTTCGTCGTGCTGTCGATGATGCAGTCGGGCTGCACGGAGGCGATCTGCTCGTAGTTCGCCTCCGGGAAAGTGCCAAGCCTCTCCACGTCTTCGAGACGATCCTCCGGCTGATACCGGGCGAATGGCTGCCTCGCAAGCCCGCGGGCCGTGCCGCCACCGACGAGCGGCAAGTCCAAAACAAGCGCGACATCGACATCCGTCGCATAGGTTCTGTCGCGTTCTTGGTGAATAAGCCTTACCGTTAGGCTCTGTAGAGTCGGGTAAGGAGAAGCGTCGTATGAGGACCGTCGTCGCCAGCCGCGAACTGCTACCGAAGGGCTTGGAACTCGAGAGCCTGAGTATGGAAACCGGACGCGTAAGCATCCACGTGGACTCCGGCGCGACGAGATGCGTATGCCCGGTATGCGGTGGTGGCTCCTCCCGGGTGCATAGTCGCTACCATCGCACCGTCTCCGATCTGCCCTGGCACGGGATCTCCGTAACGCTCGAGGTTCGCGCGAGGCGCTTCTTCTGCGACGAGCCTTCGTGCGAGCGGAAGATCTTCTGCGAGAGGCTGCCCGAGGTCGCTCCTCGTGCCCGCAAGACTAATCGCCTGGAAGAGGCGCTGCTGGCGATCGCCCTCGAACTCGGCGGCAGGGCGGGAGCGAGGCTGGCGCTGGAGCTGGGCATCGTCGCCGCGCGCGACACTTTTCTGAGGAGGATCAAGGCCGCGCCCCTGCCGGAGGTCGGGAGGGTCAGGGTGCTTGGTGTTGACGATTTCGCCTTCAAGAAAGGCAGCGCCTACGGCACGATACTTGTGAACCTCGAACGCCGCAGGGTCGTGGATCTTCTCCCGCAGCGCTCCCAGGAGAGCCTCGTGGCCTGGTTCGAGGAGCATCCCGGCGCGGAGGTGGAGATAGCGACTCGTGACCGCTCGAACATCTATCGGGAAGGGTTGGCCAAAGGCGCTCCCGGCGCCGCGCACGTGGCCGACCGCTGGCACCTGCTCCATAACCTCGCGTCCGCCCTGGAGGGCTACCTACTCCAGAAACAACCCTTACTCCGAAAAGCGGCGGCGCCGGAGGAGGCGCCCGAAGAGGAGAGCGACAACGCCGCCTTCGGCTCCGGGCCTGTCATGCCGAACCGACCGAGAACGCACGACCGGAAGATCGAGGAGGCCGCGAGGAAACGCCACGAACGCCTCGTTGGGCAGTGGAGGGACATCCGCCGCCTCTACCTCGCGGGGGCGGATCTCAGGCACATCTGCAAGAGGCTCGGCATCAGCGCCGGAACCGTCTACCGCTACAAGGATCTCGAAGAGCCACCGCTGCGCAGAGGCTACAAGAAGAAGGCAAGCGTGCTGGATCCGTACGTGTCCTATCTCGTCGCGCGCTGGAGAGAGGGATGCCACAATGGCAAGCGTCTCTACCGCGAGATCCGCGAGAGGGGCTACCAAAACAGCGAGGAGACCTGCTCCCGCTTCATCGCGCAACTCCGGCGCGCCGAGGCCCGGGGCAAGCCGGTCTCGTCCGTGCCGCGAGCGAAGCAGGGTTCCATCGCGGGACTCTCTCCCACGGCCAAGAACGTGGCCGCGTTGTTCATGCGCCACGAGGAGAAACTCGACGAGGAGCAGGAAGCGTATCTCAACCGGCTTTGCGAGGCAGACGAGGCTCTCGCCGACACGCGCAAACTGACCCGGGAGTTCTCAGAGATGGTCAGAAAGCTCGAAGGAGAGGATCTGGACGGGTGGCTGAAGGACGCTGAGGAGTCCCGCTCCAAGGCGATGCGGAGTTTCGCCGCGGGCTTGAGGAAGGACCTCGACGCGGTGGGGGCGGGACTCACGGAGAAGTGGAGCAACGGCCCTGTGGAAGGCTTCGTCCACAAGCTCAAACTCCTGAAGCGACAAGGATACGGGAGGGCCGGTTTCGAGTTGCTCCGGGCGAGGATGCTGGCGGCCTGAAAGAGGAGTGTCCGAGCGCATGCCGGGAGGGATGATCCGTTTCACCAAGAACGCGACAGAACCCATACATCGCGACGAGCCGCTCGGGATTCTCCGGGAACTCGACCGAACCCATCGGACTCTCCACCGTCCGCGTATCGCCGGAGAATTCACTCTCGGTCTCGCCGCTCCCGCACCCAGCGAGAAGCAACGCCACCGCCCCGCCGATCAGAAAGTCTCTTCTCGTTATGTCTTCAATGCCGGGGAGGGTGAACCCCGGCACCTCGATGCTTTTCCTCGTCATGCGTTTTCCCTTTCTCACTTTATGGTTAGCGGAAGTCTCCCGAAGTGTCTATCTCGCGGTCGAGGAGGTAGCGTTCTATGTCGTCGAGGACGAGGTTGAGGGCGAGGACGGAGCCTCCGTACCACGGGTCCGAGTTCACCTCGAAGACCTGGCCGTTCTCGGCGGCGAAAGTCTGCTCGAGAAGCGGCGAGGCGCGGAAGGCTTCGATTTCGCTCTCCTCGCTTCGCGGGTCGAAGAGGGCGAAGATCACATCCGCGTCAAGCTCCGGTATAAGCTCGAAGCTGACCTGCGGCTGGGGCGAGTCGCCCGGCAGCTCGCGGACACCAGCGGACAGGGGGATGCCGAGGTCGGAAAGAACCCGAGTCGAACCCAGGAAATCGCCTCTGTAGCAATAGACAACGTCCGACTCCGCATACGGGTTGAGCGGGGAGACCTCCAGCGATTCCCGCATAGGGGCGAGTCTGTTTCGCACGCCCTCCACGCGGCCTTCGTAATCAGAAACAAGTTCCTCGAAGCGGTCGAGCCTGCCGACGAGTTCCGCGAGGAAACGCTGCCGGTCGAGCGCGTTCCCGTCGGTTGCGATGTCGTATGCGAGTACGGTGGGTGCGATCTGGGAGAGCTGGTCGTACATCTCTTCTTGCAAGGATTCTTCGCCGACGATCAGATCCGGTTCAAGGGCGGCTATGGCCTCGATACTTGGTTCCAGCGAAGTCCCGACCCTCTCGATGTCGCCGGGGTTGCTGAGAATGTTCGCGGTCACGACAGCGCCCGCCGGCGTGATGTCGAGTTGCAGGAGAGGCTCCAGAATACGCAGGCTGTCCAGGGCGACGACCCGCTCCGGTCTCACCGGAACCTCCGTAGTCCCCATCGCATGCTCGAACGGCCTCCTCTCGCCGGAAGATTCGTTGCTTCCCCGGTCGCTTCCACACCCGCCGAGCAACAACGCAGCCGCCCCACCGACGAGGAAGTCGCGTCGGGTTATGTCTTCGATGCCGGGGATGGTGAATCCCGGAGCTTCGATGGTTTTCTTCGTCATGTATTTCTCCTTTGTTGGCTGCGTCATTTGCGGGGGTCGGTCCATATGGCTTTGTTGTAGGCGACGCGGAAGCCTTCCCGCTCCATGTTTCGCTGGCTCGTGGTTCCCGGCTCCGCTTGGCTGGCGAGGAGGTCGCACCCCAATTGCCCGGCCTCGGAGATGCGATGGCGGAGGAGCGCCGTCTGGGCGCCTTTGCCGCGATGGCTCGGGGCCGTGCCGGCGCCGGAGAGGGAGGCGATGCCGCTTTTCGTGTGCATCCTGCCCCACGCGGCGAGCTCCCCGCCGACCCGTGCGATGTAGCTGCGCCATCCCGGCGAACCCTGCCGCGAGATCGCGTCCCGCCTCGCCGCTTCCATCTCCGCGAGGCCGGGGTATATGTGGATCCTCTCCTCCGCGAAGGCTTCGACCTCGTCGAACTCGTACGTCTTCACTTCCACGTCCTCCGGCGGGGGGGCGCGTCGAGGGGCGGGCGGGCGTGGAAGACGGTGTTGAAGCCCGTGTGGGCGAGTCCGAGCCGGGCGAGTTCCCGGAGAAGCCCCTCGTCGGCGAGGTGCGGGACGACTTCGACCCGGCATGCGGCTCCCTCGCTCCGGTGCCAAAGGACGGCCTCCTCCAGAATGGGCGCGTGCTCGGAGGTGATTCCCATGATGCGGTTGAGGTATGGGTCGGTGCTTTCGCGGGCTGCGAAGGCGGTGGCGTCGCCGAAGCTGCGGATGGAGACGCCGAGCGGGTTTCCGGCTTGTTTTCCGAGACCCTCGCTCCACGAAGCTTGCACCGCCGCCTCGGCCTCGTCGAGCCTGCGGGCGAGGTCGAGCGTGAGTACGGGAGAAGCATCCTGTGATTCAGACATGGCTGCAATGCCCTTTCATGCCGACCTCGGCTGTCGGCCCTCGAAGACGGCCGCGAACATGTCCGGCAGGATCACCTGCGTGTTCACGCTAGGGCCGCCGTTGGTCCAGAAGAAGGTGTCCACCGGGAACACCATTTCGTTTTGGACGGCCTCGAGTTGCTCCCAGAGCGGGTTCGCCCCGTAAGTTTCCTCGAGGAACCGCTCGTAGTCCTCGGGGGCGAAGAAGTTCGTGGTCACGAAGATCGCGTCGGCGTCGAGGGCGGGGATGAGTTCCTGGCTGATCTCACCCCCCTCGCCCGCCCCCTCCGGCAGCCCGGTCATTCGAAAGCCGGCCGCGGAAGCTATGCTCCCCTCCTGAGTGCCTTCCGCGGTGATGAATGTGAGGCTCGCCGGGTCGGAGGCGTTGACGATGGTGACTCGCCTCTCCGAGGGGTCGCCGAACTCGGAGCGCAAGCTCTCTATTTGCCCTCTCCACTCGTCGAGCCAGCTTTCGTGCTGCTCGACTCGCCCCAGAGCCTCGGCGATGCTCCTTCCCGCCTCGATCCAGTCCGGCCCGTTGGTCAAAGAAAAGCCGACAGAGGGAGCTATCTGCGAAAGCTGGTCGTAGGCTCCCTCGAACTGGTAGTCCCATCCGATTATGAGATCCGGCTCCGCCGCCGAGATGACTTCGAGGTTGTAGTTCCCCGCGCAGCACCCGAAGCCCCGTATCTCCTCGGCGGAAGCCTCGACCGGGAAGTCCACCAGATCACCATAGAACGGCCTCCCGGAGGCGCCGCCGCCGAAGGCCGAGTAATCCGCGGCGGCGATCGGCACCACGCCGTATGTCATAAGGTAATCCACGCCTCCGCCCGGTATGAGACAAGCCACCCGCCGCGGATTCGCCGGAACCTCACTCGTCCCGAGCGCATGCTCGACCGTACGCGTCTCATCGGAGGATTCACCATTGCCGCCATCGCTCCCGCACCCTCCGATCAGCAAAGCCGCCGCCCCGCCGACGAGTAAATCCCGCCTCGTTATGTCCTCGACGCCGGGGAGTATGAACCCCGGAACTTCGATGTTTCTCTTCATGCGCCTCTCCTCTCTTTCGACAATGCCGCAATGGCCGACGCGACAACGATATCCAGCTTAATGCAAACGAATCCCACTCGCTATGATCTGGGTCAAAGAGATTCCCCGAAGGCGGGAAGTGTCCGCTTCGAGCGGTACAATCGGGCGCGTGCATGGAGCGGCGGAGAGATTTCGGAAGAGCGTTTTGCCTTCCTTCGACCGGAGGGTGTGGTTCCTTCTTTTCGCCATGCTCGTGTTCCGGTTCGGGCAAGGGCTTTTTTATCCGTTCTCCACGATTTATTTCGCGAACTTCGTCGGGATTCCGCTCTCGCTCATCGGGGTGGGACTCGCTTCTTTGGCGGTGGCGAGCATCGCTTCGGGTCTCGTTTCCGGGCCGATCACGGACAGATTCGGAAGGAAGCCCGTTATGCTCGCCGCGCTCTCGGGGAGCGCGACGACGTTCTTTCTTTTTTCACAGGTTTCTTCTTTCGCCGGGTACGTGGCGGTGTGCGTGATGGCGGGCCTCGCCGGGTCGAGCATGTTCGACGCGGCAAGAAACGCGATGGTCGCCGATGTCACCGAGCCGGGGAAGAGGGCGCGGGCGTACGGTCTCGTGCGGGTCGGGGGGAACGTCGGGTGGGCGGCGGGGCCGGCCTTCGCGGGGTTCGCGGCGGCGTTCTTCGGGTCTTCGGCGGCGACATACCAATATATGTTCATGGGTACTTCGGCGTTCACGTTCGTCGTCGCGGTCTCGCTCGCGTTTTTCGTGCGCGAGTCGCTTCCGAGGGAAACAGGGGAGCCGAAAACCCCGGCGCTCCGGGGGATCGGGGACGCATTGTCGCACCGGGCTTTCCTCATGCTCCTCGGGGCGGGGTTTTTGATGTATTACATTTTCACGCAGGATTGGCAGGCTTTGCCGATATACTCGAAGAACTTCCTCGAAATGCCGGACTTCCTCATTGGATTGTTTCTGGCTGGGAACGGACTTCTCATCATCCTCCTTCAGCTTCCGATCGCCCGCATGATCGACGAGAACTCAAAGTCCGGCGCGCTCCTGTGGGGAGCCATCCTCTTCGCCCTCTCCTCGGCGACGCTTTTACTCACGGACTCGTTTTGGGGCGTGTTCGTGGCGTTCGTCGGGTTCTTCACGCTCGCGGAGATGGTTCTCGAGGTGGCGGGTGCGGCGTACGCTTCGGAGATGGCTCCGGTGAAATTGCGCGGGACGTACCTCGCGCTCTTCGGCGTGTGCTTCGGGGCGGCGCATGGTTTCAGCCCGATCGTCGCCGGGTCGCTCCTCCAAGCCGGGATGCCGAACGTGATATGGGCGGTGCAAATCGGAGCCGCCTCACTCGCGATCACACTCCTCGTACTCATGAGGATGCGGCACAAACCATAACCTCACACCGGGCGCGGCGGGCCTTGCCGAATGCGCTCGCGCAAAGTCTCCGGGTCGTTCGGCGGCGTCCACGGGGACTCCATCCACCACGTCGCCCCCGCCTCGGCGAAAGGAGCGACGATACCGGCGGCGCGTTCCGGGTCGTCGCCGGGCGTCTCGCCCTCCCAAACTATGTCGAACGGAGTATCGCTTTCGCGGTTCTCCTCGACGTACCGCCTCATCTCCCGGATATCGTCCGGCGCGGCGTATCCGGGGGCGCGGTTCATCGCATACGCGAGAAGCCCGTCGTAGCGAAGTACGCGATCCATCGACTTCCTCGACGGCCATGCACCGACGACCCATATCGGGATGCGCGGAGTTTGCACGGGCTTCGGAAGAAACGTCATCTCCTCGACACGATAATAATCTCCCTCGTACGAGAACGGCTCCCCGCTCCACAACCCGGTCAAAATATCGAGGCCCTCGTCGAGAAGCTCCGCCCGAACCTTTTTATCCGTCGGCTCCCCGACCTTCGAGAAACCCCCGTCGTCCGTCGCGCCGAGTCCGACGGGGAGAACGAGCCGCCCATTCGAGAGGCGGTCGAGGGTCATGGTTTCGCGGGCGAGCTTCCACGGGCGCCGTCGCGCCGGGGGCGTGAGCATCGCCCCGATGCGAACCCTCTCCGTCCGCATCGCCATCGCCGCCATGACGACCCACGGATCGTATGTATCGAAAGCCCCGATGCATATCCCGTCCCAGTAAAAAGCACCGTCCCATCCCGCGTCCTCGACCTCGCAGGCGAGGTCGGCGACGGCGAGCGGGTCGCCGGAGGTGATTATGAAACCATACTTCACAAAGCCTCCCTTCCTTTATGGAAGGCGAGTATACGACCGCCCGGCGATGGCCCCAACGACGAAGCGCCGCGATGGAACACGCGAAACCTCGAAAACCCCGCGAGAAGGGAGAGCATTCCGGTGAGGTCTCCCACTCTCGCGCTCGTAATCCTCGAATGTTCCCCGGCTCAACCGATGGAACTCCTCGGCCCATAACTTTCGAGGCGGTTTTTGATCGCGTTCAAAAACCGAAGCGCGACACCGCCGTCGAATATCCGGTGGTCGAAGGATATTTCGAGGTTCATCATCGAACGCACCACGATGGCATCCCCCCACTCCTCCATCACGACCGGACGCTTCACGATGGCCTCCGCCGAAAGGATCGCCGCTTGCGGGTGGTTTATGATCGGCACCGAAACCACCGACCCGAGCGCGCCCGGATTGTTGACCGTGAAGGTGCCTTCGGCGATGTCGTCAGGCGAAAGCTGTTTCGAGCGAGCCTTCTTTATGACCTCGGCAGACTTCCTCGCGAGGCCGACGATCCCGTAATTATCCGCGTCCTTCACCACCGGGACGATGAGCGCGCCGTTCTCCCCGTCCTCGATGTCCACCGCGACCCCGATGTTCACCGACCTCCGAAGCACGATGGCATCCCCGTCCCAAACCGAATTGACGACCGGATACTCTTTCAGACTCTCGACCACGGCCTTCACGATGAACGGCAAATACGTGAGCCCCACGCCCTCGCGAGCTTTGAAAGCCTCCTTGTGAGCCTCGCGCAATTTCACGAGGCCCGTCATGTCCACCTCAACCATGCTCCACGCATGCGGAGCCTCGCGTTTGCTCGTGGACATCCGGTTCGCGATGGCGCGCCTCATGCTCGTGAGCGGTATGGATTCATCTCCCGGATACGACTCGACAGGCGAAGGCTCGGGCGACGATGGGGGCGGCAATTTCGTCGGCTCCGGCGGAGCGAAGTATTCACGCTCTTCCGCGAGTCCCGGAGGGGCGCGACGAACCCGCCCCTCGACATACGCCTCGATGTCCTTCTTCGTGACCCGCCCCCCGATTCCGGTGCCGGAGATTTCACCGATGGAAACTCCATGCTCGGCGGCGAGGCGGCGCACGACGGGCGACGACCGGGTGAGGCGAAGCTCCTCGGCGGTCTTCGTCGCGGAGCCTCCGCCGTTCCCGCCCCTCGCCACAGCCGAAGGACTCTCCCCGCCCCCCGCCGCCACGGGCTGCGCGGCGGTGTCCGCGACGGGCCACTCGGCGGCTTCGCCGTCGGCGGGAGCTTCGACCTCCGGGGAACCGCCGTTCGGGGATTCCCCGGCTATGGCGACGGTCGCGATTTCGACGCCCACGTCCACGGTATCGCCTTCGCCGACGAGTATCTTTTCGAGTTTTCCGGCGAGGGGCGAAGGGAGTTCGGAACTCACTTTATCCGTGTCGATTTCGACGATGGGTTCGTCGAGTTCGATGTCTTCGCCCTCGGCTTTGAGCCAGCGGGCGATGGTTCCCTCGGTGACGCTTTCGCCGAGTTGCGGCATTTTTATCGGTTCGGACATGGCTCCCCCTTAATACCGAGCGAGGTCGAGCATGGCCGCCTCGACATCCTCTTTGCCGACGACGAACCTCTCCATGAGCGGCTTCGCATACGGAGCGGCGGGCGAGTCCGGCGCCCCGAGCCGACGCACCGGAGCGTCGAGCCACTCGAAAGCCCCATCCGCGACGACCGCGGCGATCTCCCCCGACACCGACCCGGATATGTTCGCCTCGGATGCGACGAGTACTTTTCCCGTCTTCTTCGCCGATGCGAGGACGGTTTCTTTGTCGAGCGGATAAAGCGACATCGGCTCGACGACCTCGACCGATATTCCGTGCTCGCCCTCCATCTTCTCAGCGGCTTCGAGCGCGTGGTGGAGGATGAGGCCGTACGCGACGACGGTGATGTCCGTTCCTTCGCGGTGGACTTTCGCTTTGTCGATCGGGACATCGAAGTCGTCTTCCTGCACGTCTTGTTTTATGAGGCGGTACGTCATCTTGTGTTCTAAGAAGAGGACGGGATTCGGGTCGCGTATCGCGCTTTTGAGCATACCCTTCGCGTCCGCCGGGAAGCTCGGAGCGAGGACGCGAAGCCCCGGCGTATTGCAAAAATACGCCTCGACGGACTGCGAATGGTAAAGCGCGCCGCCGGGGACGACGCCGTATGGGGCGCGGATGGTCATCGGGACTTCCCACGCTCCGTTCGAGCGATAATAAAAGCGGGCGGCCTCGGAGACGATTTGGTCGAAGGCCGGGGGTATGAAGTCCGCGAACTGAATTTCGGCGACAGGCTTCATCCCGTTCACCGACAATCCGATGGCCGCACCCACGATGAGGCTTTCAGCCAAAGGCGTGTCCATGACCCGCGTCTCGCCGAACTCGGCTTGCAAACCGTCCGTGACGCGGAAGACGCCGCCCGCTTTGCCAACGTCCTCCCCGAGGACCATGACCGTCTCGTCGGAGCGCATCTCCTCGGCGAGGCCGTCGTGTATCGCTTGAAGAAGGTTTTGCGTCGCCATGTTAATTCCCCCCCGCGTATACGCCGCGGGATATGGACTCCGGGTCGGCGTAGTCGGCGGCCTCAGCGTAGTCGCTCGCCTCGCGCACCTCGGCCTTTATCTCCTCGTCGATGCTTTCTCTTTGCGCGGCGTCCATGATGCCGTGTTCTTCGAGATAATTCTCGAAGCGCGGGATGGGGTCTTTGAGCCGCCATTCCTCGATCTCCGCGCTTTCCCGATATCTCCGGTCGTCGTCGTCGGAGGAGTGGGCGCGCATCCGGTACGTCTTCGCCTCGATGAGCGTCGGCCCCTCGCCGCGCCTCGCACGCTCGAAAGCCTCCTTCGCGGCCTCGTAAACCGCGAGGACATCGTTCCCGTCCACCTCGACGCCGGGGAAGCCGTATCCCTCGGCGCGTTTCGCGATGCTTCCGGCGACTTGTTTCTCGGCAGGGACGGAGATGGCGTATGCGTTGTTTTGGATGAGGAAGATGACGGGGAGATCGTGTATTCCCGCCATGTTCATCGCCTCGTGCCAGTCGCCGCCGCTCGTGGAAGCCTCGCCGCCTCCGGTCAAAACCACCCCGTCCTCGTCGCGCATTTTGAAGGCGAGAGCGGTTCCGGCGGCTTGCGGATATTGGACGCCGATGGGGGCCGAAGACGTTACGATGTTGAGATCCCGCTTCGAGAAGTGGCCCGGCATTTGGCGGCCTCCGCCGGACGGGTCTTCCGCTTTGCCGAGGATGGAAAGAAATTGGTCGCGGGGCGTCATCCCGACGACGAGAGTGATGCCGAGGTCGCGGTAATACGGGTAAATATAGTCGTATCCGGGTCGGAGGTGGGTGGCGGCCCCGATCTGCGCGGCTTCCTGTCCCTGGCACGATACGACGAACGCGGCCTTTCCTTGCCGATTCAAAGTCCACGAACGCTCGTCGGTGCGGCGCGTCAAAAGCATGCCGCGATATAGTCGAATTAGATCCGGGCCGTCGAGTCCGAGTTCCTCATGGCGAACCCTCGTCCTCTCCATAGCCATAAGCATTCCTCCTTATGCGTACGCTTTCCCCGATAGCCGATGGGTGGTGCTTCTTTCTATGAGTATCGTATCAAATGGGGAGGTTTCGGGTTTCAAGCATCGGCCCGCGAGCGCATCGTCCAAAAACTCACAACGAATCTTGGACGCAAATCGTCTGTGGACTAATAGTCTGCAAGATTCTCAAATACGGTCATGGAACCGACCGAGTTGCAGGCTGCGTTGGGAAGAGCGATACGCGAAGCGAGGGTCGAGTGCGGATACAGTCAAGAGGCGTTCGCTGACGCGGTGGGGCTGCATCGTACATACATGGGTGGTATCGAGCGCGGCGAGCGGAACATCGGGCTACACAACCTCGCACGGATAGCGGAGGCGTTGGCGATGTCTCCCTCCGAATTACTCGCTCTGGCCGAACAGAAAATTGAAGATGGCTGACTTCGAGGAGCTTGAAAAGATTGTTCGCGGGCTGAAGCAAGGACAGGCGGATCTCCTCGTGGACATGGCTCGGGCCATGACGGGCGACATCCCCGAAGAAATCGGTGGAGAGAGCGATATATGCAACAGGCGGTTCGCCGATTATTTCTCCAACCGCCTGCGTCTCCACCATGCCACCGCATCCCAAGCCGACAAGTTCACCAAAAAGCCTTTCGAGTTCGCGTTCGTGGACGCTTCGCGGGCCGCCGGGCGAAGTGGCCGGATTATCCCGAGTTCCACGCATCCCGGCCCCGATGTCGAAGTGGGAGGCGAACTTTTTTCGCTAAAGACGGAGGGAGCGGCGAAAGTCAGTCCGAAGACGATCCTCATCTCCAAATTCATGGAGGCGAAGTGGATAGACCGCTGCGAAACCATCGAAGATTTCGCGCGGGAAACGTCTCTGAGGCTCGTCGAGCATTTGAATCGCTACGACCGAATCCTCACCTTGCGCTCGACAAACGCACCCAATTTCAAGGTGAGGTAAGAACTCATCGAGATACCCCGCGACCTCATGATGCAGGTGGATACGCTGCGATCCAAAGACTTCTCCGAGCCGACCGCCGCCAACAGCAGCGGCGCGGACGTGCTTGGCGAAGACGGGAGAAAAGCGTTCAGGGTGGCGCTCGACGGCAGCGACGCGAAAGTTACCATAAGGGGGTTGCGAGTGGACTTGTGCCGCTTCCACGGTTCATGGACAGTACAAGCCTCCGGTCGAAGAAGATTAGCCGACTTCCTCGACCGAGCGGTCAAGCCTCCCCCCCATTTGGGAGATTCTTCGGCGGGCAATCTTCACGTACTCCGGGTTGAGTTCTATGCCGAGGAATGCCCGCTGATTCTCGATCGACACCACACCGACGGTTCCGGAGCCAAAAAACGGATCGAGGACGACCTCCCCCGGCTCCGAGGTCGTCCTTACGCACCGATCCGCCAACTCGGGCGGGAAGGTGGCGAAATGCGCCTCCGGGAGAGGCTGCATATTAATATCCCAGACCGTCCTGAGATTCCGTCCGTTCACCTCGGGAACCGCCGAGCGATCATAATAATATCGCTCCGATTTGGTCAAAAGGAACAAATACTCGTGCGAGCGTGTCGGGCGATCCCTCACCGACTCCGGCATCGCGTTTGGTTTGCGCCAGATCACATCGGATCGGAGGTACCAGCCCGCCGCCTGCAAAGCGAAAGCCAGCCTCCACGGTATGCCGACGAGATCCTTCGGTTTCAAGCCTTCGGGAGTCGGCGGCCGCGTACCCATCGCACGGACTGGGTTCTTCTTGTCAGGCGCCCGCCACGTCCTCCCGCCAGAGGTATAAGAATCCCCGATGTTCAGCCACAATGCGCCGTCCTTCGTAAGCACGCGGCGAACCTCCTCGAAGATACGCACGAGCGAGGCGACATATTCGTCGGGATCGTCTTCAAGCCCGAGTTGTCCCGGACTGGAATAGTCCCGCAATGACCAATAAGGCGGCGAGGTCACGACGGTGCGGACGAACTCATCGGGCAATCCGGCAAGCACATCGAAAGCATCCCCCGTCACCACCGAGGAGTGGATCGCCACCCCGCCATCAGACCCGAACTCGGCCTCGGGAACAGCCAATTCGCCGGGATGAACACCGTAATGGACAGTATGATGATGCACTTGGGAAAGACTCCTATACGCCGCTCTGACAGGGTGCCGCTTCCTGCTACGAGTATCCTACCAAAACGAAGAAAAGCCGGGCTTTGATTTCTTCGTTGTGCGGAGAAACATTATGCTTTCATGCCGACGGCTTTGAAGAACGTATAGCAAAATACTCCGTCGTCCTCCGTTGTTCGATACAAAGCCTCGATCCCTTCGTCGAAGGTGCTTCCGTCAATGAGGCCCGCCTCGATGGAGAACTCCCTCACGCCCTTGATCATGGCCGTGAAAGTCTTCTTCGTGAAGCCTTCGACGAGCCGTGGCTTGCTCGAATCCACGTAAACCATCCTCGGAGATACGCCGATGTAATCGAAGCCCGTCGCGTTCAAAAGCGGATAAAGCTCCCTCCCGATGTTCGCGTTGCCGCCCGCCCTTTTTTGAAGCTCGACCTGGTAGCGGATGGCTTCGTGCGCCGCCTCGCTGTCGGGGTGGAAGAAGGTCGAGCCGTGGTCGCCCTCGATCACGGTCATCGTCCCGCCGGCTTTGAGAAGTTCTTTGAGGGAATCCAAAGCCTCCACCGGACGCGCGAGATGTTCGAGAACGAAACACACGAAGACATGATCGAAAGACTCCGGCTCGAACGGAAGGTCGAAGATGTCCCCTCTCTGGAAACGCACGTTCGTGAACCCCGCCCCCTCGACCTTTTCCTTCGCCTCCGCGACCGACGCTTCGGAGATGTCGATGGAGGTGATATGTGCGTCGGGGCTGTTTCGGGCGAGCGTTATGGTTTGCGCGCCCACGCCGCATCCCGCTTCGAGGACTTCGCTTCCGGGCGGATAAACCGTGTCGGAGTGGAGGAGTTCGACGAGGGTCGAGGCTTGATCCTGAAGCCGCGTGTTCTCTCTCGGATCATAGCCATGCACGTATCTCTCGTTCATCGCCGTCCTTTCCGCGAATTACGCCCCGAGACTCTTCGTGAAGAAAAGGACGAGATCGTCATCCACGCCCACCTTCTCACCATAGTCGACAGAATTTCCATTCCACATCAAACCGCGCCCATCCGGTACATACCCGCGCTCCACATACATCCGTTGCGCCGCGCCATAATCCGCCGTCATCCCCACCCCGACGCCGACGACCGAAGAACGCCTCGCCGCCAAACTCTCCGCCTCGTCCATGAGACGAGTCGCGACGCCCCTCCGGCGAAACTTCGGAAGCACGTTGAGATCCTTTATCTCCGGCACGCCTTCCGAGTGAAATGAAGGATACCCCGACCTCCGCACAATGGTCACGTATCCGGCGAACCCGTCGTCCACGAACGCGACGAGGACATCCCGTTCGCCACGTTCTTGCTCGGAGAAACACCGAAGGTATTGAGAAGCGGGCTTTTCCCACCCGATCCCGGCGAAGGCGGCGGCGATCTCCTCCGCATCGCCCTCGCGGAGCGGACGCACCAGCAAACCTGAAACCCGAAACCCGAAGCCTGAAACCTCTAAATCACCGGAGTCTCGCGGTACGAGCCGAAGACTTCCTGCATCGCGAAGGAGATCTCCCCCACCGTCGCATACGCCTTCACGCACTCGATGATCGGATACATCGTGTTCTCGTTCGTCCGGCACACCTCTTTGAGTTCTTCGAGGGCTTTTTCGACTTTCTCGTTGTCGCGGCTCTTTTTGAGTTCCTCGACTCGCTCGATTTGCCCTTGCGAAACCGCCGGATCCACACGATGCGTCTCGACATCCTGCTCTTCCTGCGCCTCGTAGATATTCACGTTCACCATGTGCCGCCGACCCTCTTCCAGTTCCCGCTGGTAACGCGCCGAAGCCTCGGCGATCTCCCGCATTTGGAAACCTTCCTCGATGGCCGGGATGACCCCGCCAAGCTCGTCTATTTGATCGAAGTACTCGTAAGCCTGACGCTCTATTTCATCCGTCAAAGACTCGACGAAGTACGACCCCCCGAGCGGGTCGATGGTGTTCGTCGCCCCGGTTTCGAGGGCGGCTATTTGCTGCGTGCGAACCGCGATCCGGACAGCCTCCTCGGTCGGAAGCGCGAGCGCCTCGTCGAAGGAGTTCGTGTGGAGGCTTTGCGTCCCGCCGAGGACGGCGGCGAGAGCTTCGAAAGCGGTGCGGGCGACGTTATTGTACGGTTCTTGCGCGGTCAGCGAAACCCCCGCCGTTTGCGTGTGGAAGCGCATGAGGAGGCTCTTCGCGCTCTTCGCGCCGTACTTCTCCTTCATCACCGTAGCCCATATGCGGCGAGCGGCCCGGAATTTGGCGATCTCCTCGAAGAAGTCTATGTGCGAGTTGAAGAAGAACGAGAACCGCGGCGCGAAGTCGTCCACATCGAGCCCGGCCTCGACTCCCGCCTCCACATACGCGAACCCGTCGGACAATGTGAACGCGAGTTCCTGCGCGGCGGTCGAACCCGCCTCCCGGATATGGTATCCGGAGATGGACACCGTGTTCCATCTCGGCATATGCTCGGTGGAGTACACGAGCATGTCCTTGAAGACGCGCATAGAGGGCTTCGGGGGGAAGAGCCACTCTTTCTGGGCGATGTACTCTTTGAGGATGTCGTTCTGGTTCGTCCCCCCGAGCTTGTCGGGGGAGATGCCTTGTTTCTCGGCGGCCACGACGTACATCGCGAGGAGAACCATCGCGGGAGCATTGATCGTCATGGAGGTCGTGATCTCGTCCATCGGGATACCGTCGAAGAGACGCTCCATGTCCTCCAAAGAGTCTATCGCCACACCCTCCGTCCCGACTTCTCCGAGCGACAACGGCGAGTCGGAGTCGAGGCCCATGAGCGTCGGCATGTCGAAGGCGACCGAAAGTCCGTTTTGTCCGTGGTCGATGAGGTATTTGAAGCGTTTGTTCGTGTCCTCGGCGTCGCCGAATCCGGCGAACTGGCGGATGGTCCACAGCCGTCCGCGGTACATGTTCGGGTATACGCCGCGGGTGTACGGGTATTCGCCGGGGTATCCGAGTTTCTCTTCCGAATTTCCTTCCACGTCCTCTTCGGTATAGAGAGGTTTGATCGGTATTCCGCTCATGGTGGAGAATTCGGCGTCGCGCTCGGTGGTTTTCTCGTATGAGTCTTCCCAGTTTTGTTTGGCGTTCTTTCGTGTGTCCATGCTTTCCTCCCGAGGAGCGTTCACCCGATCACTGAGAACAAACTTTAGCATAGGCGGGGGCGGCCACCGCGCGAAATCCTCGAAGCGCGCGTCGGCGGCTTTTCAGCCGATGACTTCGATGGGGTCGCCTTTTCCGACCTTCCCCTCGACGAGGACGGCGCAATATACGCCCGCGAGATTGTCGTGGGATTGCGCGACTTTTCGGAGGATGTCCGGGTTGTGTTCGCCGGTGTCGGGGTCGAGTGAGATCATTTTGCACCTCGGGTCGCGCTCGATTATGGCGACGACGGCTTCCGATCCCACTCGAAGCGACTTCCCGACGAACCGGTCCTCGCCGAAGCCTTCCCCATCCTCGAAATCCAGATAAACATTCGCCCGGAAACGCCGGTGGTCGAGTTCGCCGCCGAGTTCCTCCCCGATTTGCGCCACGGTTTGGGTGGAGATCACGGACACCGGGCGACAATCGGTCATCGCCCGCACCGAACGCACGAGCGTGAGCCCCTCGCCGACCCCCTCGTCGAGCATCCGCGCAAGCTCCGCATCATCGACCGCGAGCACCTCCCCCGAAGGAGTGAGAACGTCCACGCGCATGTCTTCATCGTCGGCGTCGATGGGGTTTATGCCCGGCGGAAGTTTCCTTGCCGCCTCCAAATTGGGCGGCGCAAGAGCCTTCTCGGGATGCCGGAAGCGCGGGCGGTACCGGAGCATCGCTTCTTGCTCGCGCCCCGTCAAATACGGG
Organism: Rubrobacter sp.; assembly: GCA_013697825.1. GTDB lineage: Bacteria > Actinomycetota > Rubrobacteria > Rubrobacterales > Rubrobacteraceae > JACCWD01. Next base: position 9,773 of record JACCWD010000055.1, on the reverse strand, counting down.
AACCCCTTCGGGCGGGCCGGGGTTTTGAATGCAAAATGCCGATCCCCGTAAACCCCCGGATACCCCACAAAGGCTTCCTCCATCTCCTCCCCGCCCATGCTCTTCACCGGATACCGCCAAAGCTCGCCCACCACTCCCACCACACTCACGACCATGCCCCTTCCGAAAGCCGATACTTCACGCGCATCATGACACGCATCGAAGCCGATTTCGCCGAAGAACATACAATTTCTCCGAGCGCGGAAAGGAGACGACGATGAAGAAGCACCGAAACGTCGTGAACGAGCGGGACATCGAATCGGCCGAAGCCTCCCACGGAGAACGCTTCGGATACCGGAGAAAGTCCCTCGGCGCGGCGACCGGCGGCGAGAAGCTCGAGGCGAGCATATACGAGGTTCCGCCGGAAAAGAAAGCGTGGCCCCGCCACTATCACCTCGCCAATGAAGAAGCCATATACATCCTCGAAGGAGAGGGGACGCTCCGGATCGGGGCTGCGGAGATCCCCGTCTTGAAGGGGGATTTCGACACCCTCCCCGCCGGAGAAGAGGGAGCGCACCACCTCGTGAACACCTCCGAGGCGAACCTCACATACCTTCGCTTCTCGACGATGGACGCGCCTGACGTGATGGTGTACCCCGACTCGGACAAGCTCGGCGTCTTCGGCGGCGCGGCCCCCGGAGGCCCGAAGGAGAAAAGGACGTTCAGCAAATTCCTCGCGGCTTCGCCGGAGGTCGAATACTTCGACGGGGAGGAGTGATCGCCTTCCAAACATAAATCGGGGGAATAATGCCCGCGCCCACGGAGGGCTTTGTCTCATAAAGGCTCTCTTCAATTCGCCGCTTTCGAGCCGGAGGCGACGATTCGCATACTCCGTGTAAAATCCCGGCCATGAAGTCCTCCGGTTTCTTTTCCCTCCTCGGCCTTCTTGTCGCGAAGGGGAGGTATTTCGTCATACTTTTCTGGATGCTCGCCGCCCTCGGAGCGTTCCTTTACCTCCCCCCGCTCGACGACCGGATCACCGGAAACCTTTCCGACCTCGTCCCCGAACCGGACAATTTCGTCTCCGGCCCCGCCGCGAACCCCGCCCAAAACGGAGCGGCGGAACCGGAAGCCCCGACCCCCCCGCCCGCCGAAGAACCGGGAACCGACGAAAGCACCCCTCCGACGGAACCGGGTGAAAGCTCTCCCCCGTCGGAGCCGGAGGGGGTTCCTTCGGAGAGTTCGGAGGGTTCGGAACTCGCGCTCTCCGGGGTGGTGGAGGCTCCGGCGATGCTCGTTTTCTCCGACCCGGACGGTTTCGGAGCGGCGGGGATCGCGGAGGTCGAGCGGAGGCTCTCGCTTCTCGACGGGCCGGATGGGCCGTATCGGCTCGTGCGGGCGGTTCCGGTCGGCATCGAGGGTTCGGGACTCGCCGGATTCGAGGAGCAAACCACGCTCCCGGTGCTTCTCTTCTTCGAGCCGGGAATAAGCCCCACGGGCATCGGCACCGGAACCGAGGAAGCCCGGAATCTCGCGGACGACGGGGGCGGCTCCATACGGGTGGAGGCGACCGGGATCGCACCCGCCCAAAACGACAGCGCGAACGCCATACGCGACAGTCTCCCGACGGTCACGGTGGCGACGTTCGCGGTCATATTCCTCATCCTCGCGGTGACGTACCGGTCGCCGATCACCCCGATCGTGCCGCTCGCGAGCATCGGAGTGGCGATCTTTTTGACCCTTCGGCTCCTCGCGTACTTCGCGGAGATGCTCGGCGTTCAAATCCCCTCGCAGGTCGAGCCGGTGATCATCGTCCTCCTCTTCGGGGTCGGGACGGACTATTCGCTCTTCGTCCTCTCCCGAACCCGCCAAGCCCTCGCCGCCGGAGCGAACCGCGTAGATGCCGCCCGAGAAGGCGTCGCCCGCGCCGGGGCGGTCGTCGCCTCCTCGGCGGCGGTTCTCATAGCCGCCTTCATGGTCCTCGTCGGAGCGGAACTCGAAATCTATCGCGCCCTCGGGCCGGGCCTCGCCCTCGCCCTCCTCGTTGCCACCCTCGTGACTTTGACGCTCGTTCCGGCTCTCCTCGCGGTCTTCGGAAGGCTCGCGTTCGGCGGACTCCGGTTCTCCGGCGAAGCCCGAAGACGCGCCGGACTCGTCGAAAGGCATCCGGCCGCCATCGTCGCCGTGCTCGCCGCCATACTCCTCACGGCGTCGCTCGGCATTTTCGGCCTCCGGGTCGGCTTCGACCAAATTCAAGCCCTCCCCGAAGACGCCCCGGCCTCCCGCGGATACGCGGCCCTCTCCGAAGGCTTCCCCTCCGGCATCCTCGCCCCCGTCAACGTCATCGTCGGCGGCGAAAACTTGAACACCTCGAACCTCGAAAGATTGAAAAACGAGATGTGGTTCTCCGGCGGGTACGCCGCCGTCATCGGCCCGGACGACTCGTCCCTCGTGCCGGGCGTGGAGTTTTTGGCGCCGGACGGCTCGGCGGCCCGCTTCGTCCTCGTTTTCTATGGAGACCCGTACTCGCCCGAATCACTCGATCAAATACAAACCCTCCGCGATGACCTCCCCGCGATGCTCGACCGGGCGGGCCTCGAAGGGGCGGAGGCGTCCGCCGGGGGGCAAGCCGTGCTCGCGGCGGAGGCCCGCTCCGTCTCCGAGGACGACCTCACCCGCCTCGCCCCACTCGTCTTCGCCGCCACCTTCATCGTACTCTCGCTCCTCCTCCGAACCCCCATCGCCCCGATATACCTCCTCGCCGCCACCGCGCTCGGCTTCGCGGCGACGCTCGGCGCGGCGACGGTGTTCTTCCAAAACATCCTCGGCCACGAAGGAGTCGTATATTACGTGCCGTTCGCATTGTTTCTCCTCCTCGTCGCCCTCGGCAGCGATTACAACATCTTCATAATGGCCGCCATAAAAGACGAGGGGCGAACGAAGCCGCTCAGAGAAGCCGTGGGAGCCGCGCTCGCCGGGACGGGGCGGACCATAAACGCCGCCGGCCTCGCCCTCGCCGCCTCCTTCGCGCTCCTCGCGCTCATACCACTTCAGGATTTCCAGCAGATCGGGCTCACCGTCGCCGCCGGAGTCCTCCTCGACGCCTTCGTGATCCGAATATTCCTCGTCCCGTCTCTGGCGATCCTCGCGGGGAGGGTGGGTTTTTGGCCCGCGAGAAAGAGTCGGGGATAAAGCCGTGAAGTCGCGAGGCGCCCGCTTTCACTCGCTTCGTGATACCGAGTCCGGTTGAATACTGCATGAGGCTCGCCTCCGCTCATGCGGGCGAGGACGCCCGCGCTCACAAAGGGGCTCTTCCCGATCCGAAGGGCATAGCCTCGCAAACGAAGCGCTCTTCACCCGAGATCGGTATGAGTCGGGGCGTTCTCGAGACGCTCACTTTCGATACTTCCGTTTTCCCGCCCGAGAAGCTCCCGTCGGACTCGACCGGATGATTCCGAGCCGCACGGTGTTTCGATCACAAGCCTTTATCGACTCTCGACTCCCGAAGCGAGCGTCAGCGAGCGGCTCCCGACTCCCCGCGAGCGAAGCGAGCCTCCTCGAAAGCCTCCGCGAGCGCACGGTACCCGGCGTCCGTCGGGTGTATGTCCCACGGGTATTCGGAGTGGCGGGCGTATTCTTCCTCGTTTCCCTCGAAGGCCCGGTCGCCGTCGGCGACGGAAACGGTGTCGTGGCGGTCGGCGACGGCTCGTATCTCGGCGTTCAAACGTCCGGTCCACTCGTCGGTGAAGCTGCCCGGAGCGGGGTTGTAAAGCGCGAGCACCGTCACGCGCGGCGGAGGTTCGGAGGCGTTTTCGAGGACGCCGAGGATGTAATCGAGGTTTTGTCCGTATCGGACGATCGCGGCCTCGCGCTCGGCGTCGGTGTCGCCCGCGCCTACGAGGTCGTTGCCGCCGAGAGAGAGGGTGGCGACCGTGCCGGGATTCTCGCCCACGGCCTCCTCCGCCCGGACGAGTTGTGAATCTCCGTCCGGGTATGCTCCGATGAAGCTCCCGCTCGTCTCGCCGGAGAGGCCGAGCCTCACGAGGCGCACGTCGTCCCCGGTCTCCTCGGCGAGGGATTCGCGGAAAAGGGGCGTGTATCCGAGTTCCCCCGGATCGGAAGCCCCGACCCCGACCGCCAGAGAATCACCGAGCGAGACATAAGTCGTCGAACTCTCGTCGGAGGCGCATGAGGCAAGCGCGAGAATCACCGCGATAAAAAGGAGGATGAGCTTGCGAAAGGCCACGCCGCGAGTTTACAAAAGTATTCTCGAAAATCGAGGTTTCGCGCGGACGCTCTGGGAAGTCGGGGTCGGGAGTCTCGCTTCGCCTCGATACCTTCGTCTTCCCACTCGACGGAATGTGTCCGCATCGCGGGGTTCTCGCCTCCACGCCTTACCCGAACTCACGAGATACGCGGAGTGAACACACCCGACGATCTCGCGAAGGCCGCCCTTCCGTGATATTTTCCATCCGTGGCAAGGATATGGTTCCCAACGGTGATCTTTGTTTTTCTGGCCTTCTTCGTCGCTATCCCGGCGTTCCCGGAAAAGTCCGAGACTCGGGAGCGATCGGCGCCCGGGGATCGTCCCGTGAACTTCGCGCATCGGGGGGCGTCGGCCTCTGCGCCGGAGAACACCCTCGCGGCCTTCGATGCGGCGGTCTCCGCCGGAGCCGACGCCCTCGAACTCGATGTCCGAATGACGAAAGACCGCCAAATCGCCGTCATCCACGACGAACTCGTAAACCGCACCACCGACGGCGCGGGCGCGGTCCGGGGGATGACGCTCGCGGAGCTTCGCGCCCTCGACGCCGGACACCGCTTCGGGGGGTATCGGGACGCGGGACTCACAATACCCACATTGGAAGAGACGCTCCGCCGATACCCCGACACCTTCGTGAACGTGGAGATAAAAGGGGGGGAGAGCGACGCGGCGGAGGGCGTTCTCGCGGACATAGCGGGCGCTGGCGCTCGGGCGGAAAGCCGCGTCCTCGTCGTCTCGGAGGACGGCGGGGTCATCGGACGCTTCCGCGAGCTTTCGGAGGGGCGAATCGCCACCGGAGCCTCACAGCGCGAAGTCGCCGCGTTCTTTTTGGCGAGCAAACTCCGCGTGGCGTGGGCGCTCGATCCAGCCTACGATTCACTCCAAATTCCACCCGAATACAAAGGACTTGCCATCGCCACCCCCCGCTTCATCGCCGCGGCCCACAGCCGGAGCATCGTCGTGGACGTGTGGACGATAAACGAAGCGAGGGAAATGGAACGCCTCCTCGACCTCGGGGCCGACGGAATAATGACCGACCGCCCGGAGACGCTGTCCGAAATACTCGCCCGACGCGCCGAGGCGTGATCGTTTGTAGCTTTTAGCCGTTGGCGGTTGACAAAAAGTTAATCGCCGACCGCTAACGGCGCGGGTTTCGGAGAAAACCGCCTCACGCGCTCTTCGGAAGCCGGCTCTCGCGCACCTCGACCGGGAGCCTCTTCGTTATTTGCCTAAATTCCCGCACCTCGGCCTCGCCGATGAGCGAAACCGCGACCCCGTGCTTCCCGGCCCGCGCCGTCCTCCCGATGCGATGCACGTACGTGTCCACGTCCTCCGGGAGGTCGTAGTTTATGACGTGCGAGACGTTCGGGATGTCGAGCCCGCGGGCCGCCACGTTCGTCGCAACGAGGATGCGCGTCCGCCCCATATTGAAAGATTCGAGAGCCTTTGTGCGCTGCGACTGCGTCTTCCCGCCGTGGAGGAGCCCCGCTTTGTATCCTTGCCGTTCGAGTTGGCGGTGGAGGTTCTTCGCGCCCCGCTTCGTCCGCCGGAAGACTATGACGAGCGGCTTCTCCTCCGCGTCTATGAGAGTTTTGAGGGCGGTGGTTTTTTCTTTCCCATCAACGCGGTAGTAAACCTGCTCCACCGTGTCCACCGTCGGGGCCGACGTCTCGACGGCGACCCAGCGCGGGGAGCGCATGTGGCGGTTGACGATGCCCTTTATCTCCTTCGGCATCGTCGCCGAGAAGAGGGCGGTCTGGCGGGCGTCCGGGGTGTGGGAGAGTATTCGCCCGACATCCGGGGCGAAGCCCATGTCGAGCATCCGGTCCGCCTCGTCAAGGACGAGGTATTTCACGGAGCCGAGCTGGAGGGTTCCTCTTTGGAGGTGATCCAGAATACGCCCCGGAGTCCCGACGGCGACTTTGGTGGCGCGACCGCGCAATGCGTTTATCTGCGGCTTTATGGAAGTGCCGCCGCAAAGGACGACGGGCTTGACCGGCTCATGGCGCGAGAGGCTTTTGAGTTCGTCGGCGGCTTGCGAGGCGAGTTCGCGCGTCGGGGTGATGATGAGGGCTTGTATGCCCCGCGCGTTCCGCTCCATCGCCTCGACCAGCGGTATCAAAAACGCGGCGGTCTTCCCGCTCCCGGTTTGGGCGAGTCCGACGACATCCTCGCCGTCGAGGAGAGCGGGGATCGTCAGGTTTTGGATCTCGGTGGGAACGTCCCATCCTTGCTCGGAGATGGCCTTTCGCGTCGCCCCCGATACCGGGAAATCCGAGAATGAGGCGTGGGTCGCCTCGGGTAGTGCTTCGATGGTCATATATGCTTCCTTCCTCTTTCCGTTTATAGTGGCCGCCAATAAAAAGCTACGTCATCATGGGCGACCTCTCGGAGGAGAGGACAAGCACTTGGCACAAAAAAGAGGCGCTTCCAAAAGTACGCGCCTCGGAAAATGTGGACGTATTTCTATTTATTAAGCACCGCGAGTATATCCGGCGAAGAGCTTCGCACAACACCGCGTTGTGAAGGGAGACGCTTTTTTGGTTTTTGGTTTTGCGGAAAGACTCGCCCTTTTCGCAAACCGCTTCATACGAGAATCGCCGTCATCACCACGAGGTACGCGGCCCCCGCGACGGCGACGAACAATGAGAACCGCCAGTTTTCCTTCGGGCCGCTCTTTATGGGATGCTCGCCCGAGAGGCGTGAGATCATGGTGACGGAGTTCGAGAAGGGCGTGGCGAGGAGCGCGGCCTGGCACCCGATGATGATCGCCACGGCCCACAATGCGGGAGAGCTTCCTCCATCCAATGGAAACGTCGAGTGGATGAGGAGAACCATCGGAAGAACGTGTATCCCGGCGACGAAGCCGAGCGCGACGACCCCGGCGAGCGCGAGCGGGACGGCGTACTCCGGCATCCCCCGGAGAAGCCCGCCGAGCGGCTCCAGAAACCCGAGCGCGTCGAGCGAGAGGACGAGGACACCCGCCGAACCGAAGAGCGCGAACTCCATGTGCGAGTTCACGAGCGACCCCCGAGTCTCCGAGCCGAGCCGGGCGAGCGGCGAAGATGCTCGCATCGAGAACGCCGCGAAGGAGGCGATGGCGACGACGACCACCGCGATGGTGACGGCGATGGCCGTTGTCAATGAAAGGTTCGGGAGGAGATAATTCACGAGCGCGACCATGATTATGAGCGAGATCGGATACATGACGACCGCCGCCGCGCCCCGGTCGAGGGGATCGTTCATCCCGCCCTCGACCTCTCCCCCCTCGCGCTGTGCGAAGAAGACGAGGAGCGCGACGCCAACCACGACGAACGGGAGCGAGACGGCGAGGAAGCCGAGGTACGTGACCCCGGTGAGGGTGATGACCGTCGCGGTGAGGAGGTTTATGTTCGTCCACAAAGGGACGAAGGAAAAGCCTCGGGCGGACCATTTCAACGCGGCGACCCGCTCCTTCGGCGCGGCGCGGGCGAAGATCACATCCACGAGAACATAGCTTCCCACGTCGAGAACCGCCCCGAGGAGATGCCCCATCACCCCGGCGGTCGCCTTCGGCCCCGCCCCCCGCCGCGTGAGCGCCGCCATGAGGCTTCGGATTTGCGCCTCGTACCTCGCGGCCCGTATCGGGTATCCCGCCAAACTCAAAACCAGAAGCACCGCCACGATCCCGAAATAAGCCGGAAGCCCCTCGACAAAAAAGGTGGCCTCGAAGCTCCCCGAGAGAAACGCCGCCCCAAAAGCGACGAAAGCCGCCCCGGCGAGTCCCTTATGGAACGAAGTCGAGCGCGGAACCGAAAGCCCGAGCATCGCGAGTCCCGAAACGAGAAACACTCCGGTCGCAAGAGGACTCGGAGCGAGACTCGACCAAAAATATCCCGCGAGGAAAACGAGGCAAAGAAGAAACCGGAGAGCGTCGAAAGAGGGACGAAACCCGGTTCGTGAATATGCCTTTTCGGAGTTCTCGGTTATTTTCGAACGCGCCTTCCATGATACGAGCCTCGTAAAGCTATCACGGCGAGGCGAGAGCGGTGGAAGGCAAAGTGGAAGAGATCACGGCGGGTCGCTTCGCTCAGGTTTGGTCGCTCCCTTCGGTGGCTCCGGTTCTCGGTTTTCAGTTTTTAGCCGAGAACCGAGAACTGAAAACCGAGAACCGAGAGCTTCGCTCGCTATCCCACCACCGCCCGCGAACCTTCGACCCCGGCGGGGGTTTCGAGAGAGGCCGCATGTTCTTTCAAAATGGCGCGTGAGATGACGAGCCTTTGTATTTCGCTCGTTCCTTCGTATATTTCCGTGACCCTCGCGTCGCGGTACATTCTCTCGACGGGGCTTTCGTCTTTCATGTATCCGCGGCCCCCGAAGATTTGGACGGCTTCGTATGCGACCTCGTTGGCGGTTTGCGAGGCGAAGAGTTTGGCTCTCGCCCCAGCCTCGGTGACGCGCTCTCCGTTGTCCTTCATCCACGCGGCTTCGTGCGTGAGGAGGCGGGCGGCCTTTATTTTGGTTTGCATGTCGGCGAGTTTGAAGGCTATGGCTTGATGCTCGGCTATGGGCTTGCCGAAGGTTTCGCGCTCGGAGGCGAACTTCGTCGCGTGGCGGAAGGCCGCCTCAGCAATCCCGACGGCTTGCGCGGCGATGCCGACCCGTCCGGGGTCGAGGGTGCCGAGCGCGACCCGAAGCCCCCTCCCTTCTTCGAGGAGGCGGTCTTCATCCGGGACGAAAACATCGTCGAGGAGAACGTCGTCCGTCGTCGCGGAGATGACGCCCATCTTCTTCGCGTGGTGGCCGAAGGACATTCCCTCCGCGTCCATCGGGATGATGAAGGCGGAGACGCCCTCGGGGGCGCGGGCGAAGAATATTCCGGTTCCGGCGACCCTTCCGTTCGTGATCCATTGTTTATGCCCCGAAAGCCGGTACCCGCCATCGACCTTCTCCGCCTTCGCCTCCATCGCCGAAGTGTCGGAGCCGATGGCGGGTTCGGTCAGCGCGAAGCACCCGATCCTCTCCCCGCGAGCGAGTTCGGGAACCCATTTCGTTTTTTGCTCCTCGCTTCCGAAGAGGAGTATGGGAAGCGTACCCGCGCTCGTATGGACGGCGAGCGTCGCCCCGACCCCGGCGTCCGCCCGGCTGAATTCCTCGAGCATGAGGATGTACGAAACGAAGTCCGCGCCCATCCCATCGTATTCCTTCGGAACGCAAAGTCCCATGAGGCCCATGTCCGCGAGTTCCTCGAACGTATGTTTCGGAAAGCGGTCTTCGAGGTCGAGCGCGGCGGCTTGCGGTGCGAGGTGTTCGTCGGCGAAGTTCGCGGCTCGGTCTTTGATTTCCCTTTGCTCCTTCGTGAGTCCGAAGTTCATATTCCACCCCCAGTTTAAAGAGTTCCGTCCACGAGTCCGTATAGTCTATTAACCTGAGTTGCCCCCTACAGGCATTGGATGGAAAAAGCCAGAAGGAAGCAGACTATCTTTAGCTCGAAGCCCCTCGCCGTCACCGCGTGGATCTTTCTTGAGAACATGCGGCTCAATTCGCCGAA
>JACCWD010000026.1 GCA_013697825.1 Rubrobacter sp. | reverse complement strand
CGTCGAGCTGCGGGGCGCGGCCGTCGAGGACCGGGCTTCCGTCGGCGTAGTACCGGGCCTCCCACGTGCCGTCATCTTTTTGAACGTCCGCGAGGAAGCGAAGCGTCGCGTACGACTCCTCGTGGTGTCCGGCGGCGGCGAACGCGCCCGCCGAGAAGCTCGCGTCGCGGGGCCACACGTAGTCCCATCGCTCGTTCACGGCGGCGAAGGAGGCTCCCTCCGGCGTGGTGAGGAGCCGAAGGTTGAGGAGGGACCGGGCGGCGATTTCGCGTTCCGCCGCGTTCGCTCCGGGGATATCTCCGCTCGCGAGCCATGACCGTGTTTCATCGGCGGAGGAGATCGCCGCGGGGTCGCCGGGGGCGGTCGTGGCCGGGGCTTCGGAGCCTTCGGGGACGTACCGGAGATTCCCGTTCGGGAGGCGGAGAACGTTGCTTTGTGGAAGATACGACGCGCCTTCGGCCTCTTCGGGGGAGACGGGGACGACGGAGCCGGAGGAGTTTCCGATGAGGCCGGAGACGCGGAGCGGGACGGGTTTCGGGTACGTCCGGTCTTCGGGAGGAGTGTATGAGACGGCTCCCGCTCCGAGGAGGATCGCCACCGCCGCGGCCACGCCCGCGAAATACCTCGTGAAATGGGGCATCCTTTATCCCGCCATCGCGGCCCGGTCGCGCAGGAGCATACGCCGCCCGACGAGGATGGCCGCGAGCGCGGCGAGGGAGATGCCGCCGCACACCATCCACGCGACCCCGTACGAGGTCGCCTCGACGACGAACCCGAAGATGAGCGGCCCGAGCGCCGCGCCGCTCGAAGCCCCGGTCTGCGTGATGCCCGTCGCGGCGGCGGGCGCCGCGGGACTCGAGTGGACGACCGCGAAGTTGAAAAGCCCCGGCCATCCCCACCCCGCCCCGAACGCGAGAAGGGTTCCGGCCACGATCGCCCCCGGCGACCCCGTCGCGAGGAGGGAGAAGCCGAGGACGCCGACCGCGAGCATCCCCGCCACGAGGCGGAGACGACCCCCGCTCATCGAGTCGGCGAGGTATCCGAAGACGATGCGGACGACGATGCTGAAAGCGCTCCCCGCCGCGAGGAGGAGTCCCGCCGTCTCGACCCGTATGCCGGACTCGACCGACGAGCCGACGATGAACGCCCCGAGCGGGGTCGCCGCGGTCGAGCCGAGTCCGATGCCGAGCGCGAGAACCGCGAGCGCCCGATACCTCGCGTCGCCGTTTCTCTCCCCCTTCGTTTTTGGGGGAGGAACGTGGTCTTCGCCGCGCACCGAAAGAGAGATTCCGAGAGCGAGGATCGCGCCCCCGACGAACGCCCACCTCCATCCGAGCGTCGCCGCGACGGCGGGAACGGCGAGTCCGGCGAGGAGGGTGGCCGTCGGGATGGAAGCCTGTTTTATCCCGAAAGAAAGGGCTTGTCGCCCCGAGGGGACCTCCCTCGCGATCGAGAGGTTCGCCGACGGGTGGGCCATCGCGTTCGCAAGCCCCCCGACGACGAGGCAAAGCACGAGGGCCGTCCACGAGCGGGCGAAAAGCGCGACGCCGAGGAGGGAAGCCGCGCTCGTCGCGGCGGCGAGGCGCATCCCGGTGTGGGATCCGACCCTCTCGACGAACCGTCCCATGACCACCGAGGCGAGGGCCGCCGAGGCGAAGAATATGGCGACGGCGAGTCCGAGATAAGCCGTCCCGAAGCCGAGTTCGTCCTTTATTTGAACGGCGAGGCCCCCCGTCAAAAAAGCCGGAAGCACCCCCGCTGTCGCGACCGAGACCGCGATGACGACCGGACGCAAATTCATTCCCCCGACGAGCGACATGCGGACGATCATAGCACGGAGAATCCCCGTTTTTGCGCCCGAAAGCCCATGACTGTACGATGTCCCACACAGTCTCGAATGGAGGGAGCGTTTATGGAACTCGGTGTCGCCGGAAAGAACTTCGTCGTCTGCGGAGCGAGCCGTGGAATCGGCGAGGCGGTCGCGAAACGCTTGGCGCGCGAAGGCGCGAACGTCCTCATCGCCGCCCGAAACGAAGCGAAACTCGAAGAAGTGTCGGAGGAGATCGGGGCCGCCTCCAAGACGTGCGCCTGCGACCTCTCGAACGCTTCCGGCGCGGACAAGCTCGCAGCGGCGGCGAGCGGCCTCGAATCCGGCCTCGACGGCGTCCTCGTAAACGGCGGAGGGCCGCCTTTCGGAAGCGCGCTCGACCTCTCCGACGGCGAATGGGCGGGTGCTTTTCAAACTTTGATCGGCGCGCCCGTCCATCTTCTCCGCGCCCTCGCCGAAAACATGAACGAAAACTCCTCCGTCCTCTTCATAACCTCCTCATCCGTCCGCCAGCCCATAAAGGATCTCGACGCATCGAACGTCCTCCGCCCCGGAGTCGCCGCGCTCGTGAAGGTTCTCTCGCAATCCCTCGGCCCGAGGATCCGGGTGAACTCCGTCGCCCCCGGACGCATCGCCACCGAGAGGTCGAGGTCGCTCGATGAATCACGCGCGAGGGAGGCGGGCATCCCCCTCGACGAGCAAAGGGCGACTTTCAGCCGAAACATCCCGCTCGGACGATACGGCGAGCCGGACGAACTCGCCCGGGCCGCCGCCTTCCTCCTTTCTCCGGCGGCCTCGTACATAACGGGGGTGTCTTTGCAAGTGGACGGCGGACTCATCTCTTCGGTTCCTTGAAAACGAACCAAACTTTGGCGCTTTCGGCAGCCGGGAAACGCGCGGAGGCGAAACCCAACCCGCCAAAGCGTCGTTCGAGTTCGTCGAGGACTCGCCTGGCGGGAAAGCGAAAGTTTCGTGGGAAAGAGAGTCAGGAATTCCCGACTCCCGAAACGAGTGGAGCCGAACGCGGAGCGAAAGGCGGCACGATGCGCCTCCCGACTCTCTTCCCGACTCGCCGGAGTGGTTTGCGCCCGGTCTCCGTCGGCGGGATAATTCGTATTTATGCCCCGGACGAACATATTTCTTCTCGGTTCGCCGAGGGTCGAGCGCGACGGCGAGGCGGTGGAAGCCGACACTCGCAAGGCGACGGCTCTCGTCGCGTACCTCGCCGTCGGCGGAAGCCCCGCCCGCCGCGATACGCTCGCGGATCTTTTGTGGCCGGAGCACGGGCAAAAGAAGGCTCGCGCCGCCCTCCGGCGCACCCTCTCCGCGCTCGGAGGGGCGCGTTCGGAGGGGTGGCTCGTCGTGGATCGGGAGAACATCTCCCTCGCAAACGACGAGACGTTCGTGGACGTGAATCGCTTCCGGGAGCTTCTCGAAGAGAGGAAACATCACGGCCACTCCGACGGCGAAGTGTGCGCCGAGTGCGTCGGGCCTCTCTCGGAGGCGGCCGGAATATACCGGGGCGATTTCATGGCGGGGTTCGCCCTTCGAGACAGCGCGGTCTTCGACGACTGGCAATTCTTCCACGGCGAGGAACTCCGGCGCGAGCTTTCATCGGCCCTCGAAAAACTCTCCCGCGCCGAGGCCGCTTCGGGCGACTTCGAGAGAGCCGTCTCCCACGCCCGCCGCCGCCTCGAACTCGACCGCCTCGATGAAAGCTCGCACCGGAAGCTCATGGAGATATATTCGCTCTCCGGTCAACGAACCGCCGCCCTCCGCCAATTCGAGGAATGCTCGAAGACGCTCGAAAAAGAACTCGGCATCGCCCCCGCCGAAGTGACGAAGCGGCTTTACGAAGCCATAAAGACGAACGCGGCGGACGAACTCCCCCCGCCCCCCGAACTCTCCGAATACCACTCCGCGGCGACCGAAGGAGGCTCCATCGTCCGTGAAGGGTCGCTTCCCGGTGCGCTCGCCGAGAAGGGTGAAGCGATGGTCGGGCGGGAGGCGGAGTGGGAGAAGCTCGCGGGGGCGTATGAGGGGGCGCGTTCGGGGGGGTGGTTCGTGGCTCTCGAAGGGGAGGCGGGGGTCGGGAAGACGCGGCTCGCGGAGGAGTTTTCGAGGCATGTCGCCGGGAGGGGGGCGGCGACGGTGGCGGTTCGTTGTCATCCCGACGAGGCCGGTCTGGCGTATGGGCCGTTCGCCGAGGCTTTGTCGAGTCTCGCCGGAGGCGCGTACCGGGGAAAGCTCGAGAACGTGCCGGAGCATCATCTCGGGGAGGCGGCGCGGCTCGCGCCCGCGCTCGGAGAGGCTCCGCCGACATCCGAGTCGCCGGGGGCGAGGAGCCGTTTCTTCGAGGGGGTCGCGCAGACTTTCGCGGCGGTTCTCGAGGGGTCGGGGCCGACTTTTTCGGAGCCGGGGGTTCTTTTCGTGGACGACGCGCACTGGGCGGACGAGGCTTCCCTCGAATTCCTCTCGTATCTCGCGCGGAGGATCGGGGACCGGAAAGTGTGCGTCATATGCGCCTGGCGGGGCGACCTCGTGCCGGAGAGCCACGCGCTTCGAAGGCTCCTCGCCGCCGCGAATCGCGCCCGGATGTCGGCGTCCATACACATCCCCCGCCTCGACCGGGAATCGGTGGAAAGGCTCGTGAAGTCGGCCGTCGTCGGGGAGGCTCCGGAACTCGGGGGGCGTATTTACGGGGAGACCGAAGGGCTTCCGCTTCTCGTGGCGGAGTATCTCGCGGCGATGGAGAATGGGGAGATCGAGGCGAAGGACGAAATATGGCCGCTTCCCGGCGGCGCGCGCGACCTCCTCCGCGAGCGCATCTCCGCGCTCGGCGAGTCCGAGCGGCGGACGCTCGGGGCGGCGGCGGTGATCGGCCACTCCTTCGACCTCGGTACTTTGCGCGAGTCGAGCGGCGGGGACGAGGAGGAAGTCATCTCCGCCCTCGAAGGTCTCGAAAGGCGCGGCCTCATCGAGGGAGTGGATGACGGGAGCCTCGCATACGACTTCGCGCACGAGAAGCTCCGCTCGCTCGTATACGAAGAGACGAGCCTCGCGCGGAGGCGGCTCCTCCACCGCCGCGTCGCGGAGTCGCTCGCCCGGAGTCCGGGGAGCGGCGCGTCGCCGGCTCGCGTCGCGCGTCATTACGAGATGGCGGGGATGGAGAGCGAGGCGGCGGAGTATTTCGGAGGCGCCGGGGAGGCGCATCGCTCGCTTTATGCGAACGCCGAGGCTCTTTCGAACTTCCGGTCCGCGCTCGCGCTCGGACATGCGGACGAGGCGGGGATCCACGAGTCCATCGGGGACGTCCTCACTCTCACCGGTGAGTACGAAGCCGCCATTCGGAGCTTCGCGTCGGCGAAGGAAGAGCGGCACGGCGGGGACCTCGCCCGCCTCGAACGCAAACTCGGCGGACTCCGGCATCGCCGGGGCGAATGGGAACGAGCCGGGGAGCATTACGAAACCGCGCTCGGTGTTCTCGAAGGAGCCGTCTCCGGCGGAGGTTTGGGCGAGAAGGCGCGGCTTTTCTCCGAGATGGGCCTTCTCGCTCGGAGTCGTGGGGATCTCCGCTCGGCGACGGAGTATTCGGAGGCGGCTCTCGGGCTTGCCGGGGAGGCGGGCGACGCGCTCTCGCTCGCCCGGACGCACAACGTCGCGGCCATCGTGTCGCGGAGCGGCGGGGATCTCCGGCGGGCGAGGGAACATCTCGAACACAGCCTCGAATTCTCGGAAACCTTCGACGACCCCGGAATATGCATCGCCGCTTTGAACAACCTCGCGCTCGTACTCGGCGAATCGGGGGACGAGGAGGAGGCGATCGCCGTCATCCGCCAAGCCCTCGAACTATGCGTCGCGTCCGGGGATCGCCACCACGAGGCCGCCCTCCGAAACAACCTCGCCGACCTCCTCCACAAAATGGGGCGGGAGGAGGAAGCGATGGAAGCTCTCAAGGAGGCGGTGGGAATCTTCGCGGAGATCGGGGGGGAAGGAGATTGGCAGCCGGAGATCTGGAAGCTCGCGGAGTGGTGAGAAAGACGGGGAGTCGGGAGAAGATGTCTTTTCTTTCGCCTTTCATGAGATCTCTCCGTTTTATGAAGTCGTGGGAACGATTCGCTTCCGCTCGCTTCGCGAGGTCGCCCTTTGCCTCGAACTCACGGACTCACAAAGCCGCGAACCATTCAATCGGACAAAGCGTCCTCACGGATGGGGTGGGCCTTCCGCGATATAGTTCGATTATGAGTCAGTATCGGTTCGAGTGGCGCGGGGATTTCGACAATGCTTCGGTGAACGCTTTGCACGCCGAGGCGTTCGGCCACGAGGTTCTCGACGACGATTGGGAGAGGCAGGTTCGGGAACATAGCCTCGGCTGGGTGTGCGCTTATGACGGCGAGGGACTCGTCGGGTTCGTGAACGTCGTGTGGGACGGCGCGGTTCACGCTTTTATTTTGGATACGATGGTCGGCGCGCGGGCGGCGAGGCGCGGGGTCGGGACTCGGCTCGCCGCCGCGGCGGAGGCCGAGGCTCGCGCCGCCGGGTGCGAGTGGCTCCACGTGGACTTCGAAGACCATCTTCGGCATTTTTATTTCGATGCTTGCGGATTCGAGCCGACAAACGCCGGACTCATCGCGCTTTAGCGGTAGTTTGTTGTTAGCGGGCATAGAGGTAGAGTCCTTTGCCCGAAAACACCCACTCAAGCAGCGCTTTCAGCTCCGGCGGCGGGGGCAGATCCGAGTACGCCCTCCAGTAGC
>JACCWD010000210.1 GCA_013697825.1 Rubrobacter sp. | reverse complement strand
TTTAGATGATCGGCCATGTTGGTCAAGGTGTAGTTGATCTGGCTGCTCAGCAAATACTGACAATAGTCCAACTTCGTAAAGCTCATGTTTTCAGGGTAGCAGATCCGGTCTTTGCGTAAGTCCTAGTGTATATGAGTTGGGTGATGATCGGGGTGGTCGGAGCCGTCGCCATCACCGCTTTGAATTATTTCGGTATCCGTCCTTCGGCGATCTTTCAAATCATCGCGGTGCTTTTCCTTCTCGGAGTGGGCACGCTCCTTCTTTTCGGGATTTTCTTCGGGGGCGAGGCGGCGAACTTCCGGCCGCTTTTCGCCGGGAGCTTTTCGGTGAGCGTGGCCGGAATTTTGGCGGTCGTGATCGCGACTCCGTTCCTCTTCGTCGGCTTCGATGTCATTCCGCAATCCGCCGAGGAGATAAATTTGCCGTACCGCCAGATCGGGGGCCTTCTCATCCTCTCGGTCGTTATGGCGGCGGCGTGGTACATCCTCATCATCGTGGGGGTGGGGGCGGGGATGAGCCAGTCGGAACTCGAAAGCACGAGCCTCGCGACCGCCGATGCGATGGGGAATTTGTTCGGGAGCGCGTTCTTCTCGAACCTTCTCATCCTCGGCGGGGTGGCGGGGATCATGACGAGTTGGAATAGTTTCATGGTCGGGGGGAGCCGCATTTTTTACGCGATGGCCGAGTCGGGGATGCTCCCGGCGTGGCTCGGGAGGCTCCACCCGAGATACAAAACGCCGTCGAACGCGATCCTCCTCATCGGCGGGCTTTCGATACTCGCTCCGTTCTTCGGCGACAGCGCGCTCGGGTGGCTCGTGAACGCCGGAGGTCTCGGAATCGTCGTCGCGTACTTCCTCGTGGCAGTGTCTTTCCTCTTCCTTCGGCGGAACGAGCCGGGGATGGAGAGGCCGTTCCGAGCGGGGCGGGGGCCGGCCATCGGGATCATCGCCGTCGTTTTGAGTGTCGGCATCGGAATACAATATCTTCCGTACATGCCCGCCGGGCTCGGCTTGCCGGAGTGGGTCATCGTCGGGGCGTGGACGATGATCGGGGTGATTTTCTTGCTTCGCATGGACGTGCCGGAGTACGATGGCACGAAGTGAATCCCGATATACTCCGCATCGAAACAGCGGAAGGAGAAACGCATGCTCAAATCCACGCGCATAAAAACGGAGATTCCGGGGCCGAAGAGCCTCGCCCTCCAAAAACGGAGAGAGAAGGCCATAAGCGACGGCCTCGGCACCGCCATCCCGGTGTGGGCCGCCGAGGCGAACGGCGCGCTCGTCACCGACGTGGACGGGAACACCCTCATAGACTTCGGTGGCGGCATCGGTGTGCTCAACGCCGGACACAACCACCCGAAGGTCGTTGAGGCGGTGAAGAGTCAGGCGGACAAGCTCCTCCATACTTGTTATTACGCTACGCAGTACGAGCCATACCTCGAACTCGCCGAGAAGTTGAACGCCATCGTGCCGGGCGGCTTCGACAAGAAATCCTTCCTCGTGAACTCGGGGGCGGAGGCCGTCGAGAACGCGGTGAAGATTTCGAGGGCGTACACTGGGAAGCTGGGCGTCCTCGCCTTCGAGAACGCCTTCCACGGGCGAACACTCCTCGCCGCGACCCTCACCGGGAAGGCGAACCCGTACAAAAAGAGCTTCGGGCCTCTCGCCCCGGAAGTGCATCGCGTCCCCGCCCCGTATCCGTACCGCCGCCCCGACGAAGATTGGTTCGCCTCGTTCGAGCGAGCACTCGGGAGCGTGGACGTTTCGATGGTCGGGTGCGCCATCGTCGAACCCGTTCAAGGCGAGGGAGGCTTTCTTCCGTGGCCGAAGGACGATATGCGGAAGCTCGCCGAGTTTTGCAAGGAACACGGCATCGTCCTCATCGTGGACGAAATACAAAGCGGCTTCGGGCGGACAGGAAAGATGTTCGCCATCGAGCATTACGGCGTGGAGCCCGACCTCGTGACGACCGCGAAGAGCATGGGCGGCGGAATGCCCATCGCCGGAGTCACGGGACGCGCCGAAATAATGGACGCCGTCCACACCGGGGGCATCGGCACCACATACGGCGGAAACCCCGTCTCGTGCGTCGCCGCGCTCGCCGTCATCGAAGCCTTCGAGGAAGGCAACCTCCTCGAAAGAGCCGAGACCCTCGGTGAGCGACTCATCTCCGGCCTCAAAGAAATACAGGCGAGCCACCCGGACTTCGTCGGCGACGCCCGCGGCCTCGGGGCGATGGCCGGACTCGAGTTTGTCAAGGACGCGAAGACGAAGACCCCCGACGCGGAAGGGACGGAGAGGGTTCGCCGTCACGCGCTTCGGGAAGGGCTCATGCTCCTTACAGCGGGTTCGTATGGGAACGTCATACGGACGCTCATGCCGCTCGTCATCACCGACGAACAGCTCGACGAGGGACTCGCCATTCTCGGGCGTGCCGTCGGGGAGGCCGCTTCGTAACTTCCGTCCACGCCCAAAGCTAAAATGTACGGGTCGCGGAAAATGTGGCCTGTACTTCTTTTGCGAAGGTGATGAAGGCTAAATCGAGCTATATTATTGATGACACTGACCTCGACATCAAATGAGCCTAGCCAGTGAGGTGGACACATCTTTCCTATCTTCGGGATGTCCTCGCTCAAAGCTTTTCATCGCCGCAATGCCTTTCCTGTCGTTCCATCGGTCGATGAAATAAGTCTCTCTGTATCGGCATCGTGGGCAATTAGAAACTACGACGAACGGGTACAAGGATAGCCATTCTCCATTGCCCATATCTAAGACAAGATCGCCGCGAGGCAGTGCTCTGGGAAAATCAACCTTCTCTTGCGAAAATCCTGGACCGTCTCCCATTAGTCGCAAGCACTTCAGCGAAAATCCGTCGTTGTGGCGGTCAACGTCAAAGTCTTGAATCAGACGAACGGGGTATTGAGCAAGGAAAGACATCGCCTCCATGCACCGTTGCACTCTCTCTTGTGCTTCGTTTGACGCATTGACGATATCTTCCTCGATCAAAGGCCCACGACCATGATGATAATCGTTTCGCATGCTTATGAGACGTGCGATATCAGCACCGAATCCTTTCTTTTCCGATCCGATGTTTAGCTTGAATATGGCAGATGCTAGTGAATGGTTTTTCTGTCGAAGCACCTTTGCGCTCCTTTGGATGATCAGCTTCCAACCTCCGAAAGATATTCCCCCCTGCCAGGGTATTTTGGGGTCAATGTCCGCTTCTGTATACTCATGCTTTTCCAGCAGAGCTAGCGATATCGACCCCAAGAACGCCAACATATTTTCGGCATGTCGAAGCTGCTCTCTGTAGCGGTCGCGCGGATCCCACAGGCTTGCTAGAAGAGACCAGCTATATGCAAGGGGCAACGGATAGGTTTCTGAAATCGAAGACGAACCGGATGCTGTGAGGTTTTCAGTGATTTGGGGAGACTCGGATCTAGTTGCTTTACGGGCAGGTGGGGTTGAAGCAGCGTCAGTATGCGGAGATGTCGTGCGTATTTCCGCGGGCCTATCTTCCTTCAAATTTGTAGTTGTTACGGTCTCTTCAAGATTCTCAGGATGCTTGCTTCTCGGCTCCGCGGACAGATTCTCGCTTTGTGTAGTTTGCTTCGCCTCTAGCGGATAGGAAATTCTCTCGGCTCCAGATTCCTCTCCGAGCCTGTTTTCGAACCCCATCAAGTAATCTGAGCGCACCGAGAAAGCATGTACTATAGATGCGATCCCGGATACTATGAGAAGTCCGGTCAGTGCTTCCGTTATCTCACTTTGCTGTCCGAAAATCGGTTCTGATACAGCAAAGAGTAGAAAAACCGCGAAGTAAAGGACTCCCCACAGGATCCATCTGACCCGCCCGGCTCTGATCCCAATATAGAGGAACGCTATCCAACTGGAAAGTCCGAAAGTCAAGGTCCACAGCATCCATAAAGAATGCCGCCACTCCCACTTCTTTCCTCTGGAAGTGACGGACACGGAGCTTATCTGGTTCTGTCGCATTTCGAGACGCAGCAGATATTCTTTCCTTATCCAGAAAGCGTGGATAACCGAGAGAACCCCCAATATCACGGTGATGGTGAGAGCCGTGTCGGTAATCCATATCTGTGGTGCGCCGGAGAATATAGCGAACATAACTAAAGGTATAGCGTACAAGATTGCCCAAAGTGTCCATCTTGAATGCCTCGCCCTGATACCTATGTACGCGAACGCTAGCCAACTGAAGAAACCAAGAGTAAAAGTCCAACCGATCCATAAAGAGTGCAGCAACTTCCATGAGGCCCCTTTGGAGGTAGGTAATTCGGTGCTTCGCTGCATCCTGTACTCTCCCCCATCATGATCTGATACTCTTGATAGTGTTCAACTCAGAAAGAGTAACTTATTGTAGCGCATAGCGCAAAGAACCAATAGGCAGCCCGACAGGTTCTGAGTTCGAGCAAGCGACTAGCCCGAATTATTCATGGGCGGGTTTCGTCGCCATGTAGAGGGCCTGCCATAGTCGCTGGCCGGGGTGGGCGGAGGCGAGATAAAGGCGCACCCTCCCGGCCATCTGTTTGACCCTCCCGGCGATCTTGAGCGCCCGCAGCCGCAGCGTGTCGAGCTGCATCCGCCCGAAGCCCTTCGAGGAGAGCCGCCCGCGCAAGGAGTCCAAAAGCCAGTAAGCCGCGGCGTGCAGGAACAGGCGGAACTGGTTGGCGAGGAAGGCGCAGCAACTCAACCGGTCCGCCCGCAGAGCGTCCTTGTAGTCCTTTATCCGGTTCTCCGCCTCCCCCCTCATGACGTAATGGCCGTCGTAGAGTTCGATGGACGACTCGGCGCGGTTGGTCACGACGAATCGGGTGTTCACGCCCTTCTCGAGGATCTCCACCTTGTAGACGACGCGGCGCGTCCTCGTCCAACTCCCCGCCCGGTAGCTCGCCTCCGAGAGGAGCCTGACCTTCGTGTCCTCCCCATGGATCAACCGAATGAGCGCCCCCAGCGAGGCGGCGGCCACCAGCGGCCTCGCCGCCGCCTCGAGGCGGCTGTTGGGGACGAGCCCTATGGTGTAGAGGACGCCCTCGCGCTCGCAGTACTCGTATACGGCGGGCAGCGCGAAGCCCGCGTCTCCGCCCTTATCTCTACCTGAGTGCCGGGCCACCGGCCCCGGAGCTTGCCGACGAGGCGCCTGAGGACCGCGAGGCTCGCGGCCCCGGCGTGGGCGTTGCCGGGGCGCAGCACCGCCGTCACGAATTGCCCCGTGTCGCCGTCGAAGACGAGCAGGGGGTGGTACTGGTGCTGTCCGAAGTAGCCGTGGTATGAGACCCCCTCCTGCTCTCCGTGCGCCGGATCGTCGGTCGAGTCGAAGTCGAGCAGCACGCGCGAAGGCGAGCCGTCCTTGCCCCGGCGCTCCATGTAGAGATCCACGAGCGCCTCGGCCATCCTCAGGCAGGCGCGCCTGCCGGGGGCGTTCTCAAGGCGCGAGAGGGTCGGCTGGCTGGCGAGGTCCCCTCCCGTCTCGGGCAGGCGTCCACATGCGAGCTTGAGCAGCGGGTCGCTTCTCAGGAGGTCGGCGTCGTTCTGGTCCTCGTATCCGCACGCTATCTGGAAGACGCGCTGGCGCACCAAAGCGGGGATGGGATGCCCCGCCGGCCCCGCGCGCCATTCGGGTACGCACGCGGCCAATCTCCCGCACACCTCGAGCTCGGAGTCGACCTCCGCGAGGAGGGGCAGGCCGCCGTCGGAGGTGAGGGCGCCGCCGTCGAAGGCGGCTTCGAGGGCGAGTGCCGCCCCGGTCTCGAAACGCATCGTTTCTTGTGTGGCACAATCGTTCATTGGGGGCCTCCTCCTTTGGTCAGTCGTAGAGCAACTAGACCGTATACAGGAGTGCCCCCCTCTCTTCAACTATCTCCGTGAATAATCCGGGCTAAAACGTCCCGACGACGAGCCGGAGCGGGACGAGGAGTAGCGATTGCTCAGTCTGTTTCAGTTATGATTGCCTGGCTTTATCGTGCGGAATCGTCGCGCCTCCACTCCGCGCTCCGCACCTCTTCGGAGTTTTGCAGCAAGAACCCGGTTCCGATGTCGAAGCGCGCGTCTATGCCGTCTTTCTCTCTTCGCTTGAGGACGAAATTCGAGAGATCGAGCTTCGATGATGCCGCGTCATAGATTTCCAAACCCACGAGTTCGCCGCTTTCGGAGAAGTTCCGCGACGATTCCTGGTGAGATCTCCTCGGAGTCATATCCTTCGAGGTCGTCCCTCAAAGTGATCCGCATCGTGTCCGTGTCTTTCCAGTATGTGAACTCCATCGTTCTCTACTCCTTCGTCAGCCTTCCCCGAGCAACCTTTCCAAATACCCCGTGTCATATTCGCCGGAACGGAACGCTTCCTCCTCGAGGAGGCAGAGGTGGAGCGGGATGGTCGTCTTTATTCCCTCAATGTCGTATTCGCAGAGTGCGCGGCGAGAGCGATTTATGGCCTCTTCCCGATCCACGCCCCACACGATGAGCTTGCCGATGAGCGAGTCGTAGAACGGTGGTATTTTGTACCCGGCGTAAAGTGCCGAATCCACCCGGACTCCGGGGCCGCCGGGGACTTCGAGAGCGGATATTTCTCCGGGCGAGGGAAGGAAATCCATATCCGGGTCTTCGGCGTTTATGCGGAACTCGATGGCGTGGCCGTTGGCGAGGATGTTTTCCTGCGTGACGTTGAGTGGCTCGCCGGATGCGACTCGTAATTGCTCTTTTACGAGATCCACGCCGATGAGCATCTCCGTCACCGGATGCTCGACTTGTATGCGGGTGTTCATCTCGATGAAGTAAAACTCGTCGCCGTCCACGAGGAACTCGATGGTTCCGGCGTTCGTGTACTCCGCCTCTTCCGTGAGCCGGATGGCTGCCTCGCACATATTCGCTCTCGTCCCTTCGCTTATGCCGGGCGAGGGGGCTTCTTCGAGGATCTTCTGCCGCTTCCTTTGCATCGAGCATTCGCGCTCGTGGAGGTGGATGGCGTTTCCGTGGTGGTCGGCCATGATTTGAACCTCGACGTGGCGAGGGTTTTCGAGGAACTTTTCGAGGTAAAGCGAGCCGTCGCCGAACGCCGCCTCGGCCTCGCGCTTCGCTTCTTTGACGGATCTTTTAAGCTCCTCTTCGTTCGCTGCGACCCGGATGCCTCTCCCGCCGCCACCCGCCGAGGCTTTGATCATGACGGGATACCCGATCCTCTCCGCCGCCTCGACCGCCTCCTCCGGCGATGCCACCCCGTCCGAACCCGGCACGACCGGAACGTCCGCCTCCTTCGCCAGCCTCCGGGCCGCCGCTTTGTCTCCGA
Organism: Rubrobacter sp.; assembly: GCA_013697825.1. GTDB lineage: Bacteria > Actinomycetota > Rubrobacteria > Rubrobacterales > Rubrobacteraceae > JACCWD01. Next base: position 26,682 of record JACCWD010000210.1, on the reverse strand, counting down.
GCTTCTCGATAGCCTCCGCAGACGGCCCGACGAACGTGATCCCCGCGTCCCGGCACGCCGCCGCGAAGCGGGCGTTCTCGGCGAGGAATCCATAGCCGGGGTGGATGGCGTCGGCGTTCGTCTCTTTGGCTGCGGCGAGGATCGCATCGATGTTCAAATAGCTTTTTCCCGCCGGAGGAGGTCCGATGTTCACGGCTTCGTCGGCACGCCGGACGTGGAGCGCGGCCTCGTCGGCGTCGGAGTACACGGCGACGGATGGCACGCCAAATTCGCGGCACGCGCGGACGATGCGGAGGGCTATCTCTCCCCGGTTCGCTATGAGGACTTTGTTCATGTCACGCCCTCGATGTCGTCGCGATAGCGGGCGCGGCTGCGGTCGCGACGGCGGCGGCGAGTCCGACTTTCACGAGGTCGAAGGCGACGAAAGGAAGCACTCCCTGCGCGACGGCGACCGAGGCCGGAAGCTGTGTGACGATGGCGAGCTGCGTCGCCCCGAGCGTGTATATGACTACGAGCGCGGCGATGCCCCAAAGGACGCTCACGGCGAGGGCGCGTCCCCGAGGCGAGTTCGCCGCCGCTCCCGCCGCGAGGCCCGCGAGGGCGGCGGCGAACGGGTATGAAAGGAGGTATCCGCCGGAAGGCCCGACGAGGGAGCCGACCCCCCCTGAGAATTGCGCGAAGACCGGAACCCCGACCGCCCCGACGAGGAGATAGATAATTTGCGCGAGCGCGCCGTATCTCGGGCCGAGGAGGAGGCCGGAGAGGATCACACCGAGGACTTGCAAAGTGAAAGGCACCGGCGAGAACGGCAGCGGGATGGCTATTTGCGCCGCTATCGCCATCACCGCCGCCATGAGGGCGACGCGGGTCATCGCGCGTATGTTCAAAGAAGGCTCCTCTCGGCTGTGAACTCGTCGGTCAGTTTAGCGAGATTCGCCCTTCGCGGCACCTTTCGCGTGGCTGGAGGATTCCAGCTTTGGTAATCTTTTGCTGTATACAAACACTCTCATAGGGAAAGTGGGTGGAAATGAGCGGCACGGATCTCGCCTCGCCTCGTTACAGCTATGGAGGTGATGAATACGTCTTCGTCGAACTCGCCGAGGGGATGAGCCTCTCCGTCAACTTCCGGGCGATGGCTATAACGAACAAACTCAAGGAAGAGAACATCAAAGGCATCACCGACATATGCCCCTCGAACGCCTCGTACATGGTTCGCATAGACCCGGACATAATCCACCCCGACAAGCTCATCGAGCGTCTCAAAGAGATCGACGACGAGGTTGGATCTGCGAGCGGATTCGAGCTTCATACCCGCGTGGTGGACGTTCCGGTGATGATGGAGGATCCATGGACGCACGAGACGCTCATGCGCTTCCGCGACCGCCACCAAGACCCCGACGCCACCGACCTCGAATACTCCGCCCGCATAAACGGCTACGACGACAAGGACGGTTTCATCGCCGCGCTTATGAACTCGCCGTGGATGGTCACCATGATCGGGTTCGTCCCCGGCCTTCCGTGGTGCTATCAACTCGTCCCCCCCGACGAGCAAGTCGAAGTACCGAAATACGTCCGCCCCCGAACCTTCACCCCGAAGCACGCCTTCGGCTTTGGCGGAGGCTTCGCCGTCGTGTACTCCGTCCAGGGAGCGGGCGGCTACCAACTCTATGGAATCGCCGCCGCCCCCGTCCTCGACGTGAGCCAGACATTGAAGGATTTCAAAGACTCCATCGTCTTCCCGAAGCCGGGCGACATCTTCAATTACCGGAACGTCGGGGAGGAGGAGTTCGAGGAGATCACCGCGAAGGTCGAGGACGGCTCCTTCGAGTACCGCATCCGCGACTTCACCTTCCACGCCGATAAGTCCCTCGCCGACCCCCACACATACAACGACGAGATAAAGGGGGTTCTCTATGGCGATTAAAGTCCTCAAGCCGGGCCTCCTCACCACCGTTCAAGACGCCGGACGCATCGGCGACTACGCGCTCGGGATGCCGCCCTCGGGCGCGATGGACTCATTCTCGTACCGGGCCGGAAACTATCTCGTCGGGAACGAAGACGGCGCGGCAGGACTCGAGATAACGTACTTCGGCCCCGAACTCGCGTTCACCGAGGATGCCGTCATCGCGTTGACGGGAGCCGAACTCCCACCAAAAATAAACGGCGACGAATGCCCGACGTGGGAAGCTCTGCGGGTCAGAGCGGGCGATGTTCTCACCTTCGACTATCTGAAAAACGGCGCGAGGGCGTATCTCTCGGTGGCGGGCGGGGTGGATGTGCCGGAGTTCCTCGGGAGCCGTTCGACGTACACGCTCATCGGCCTCGGCGGCTTCGAGGGCCGCGCCCTCGCGGAGGGCGACGAAGTTCCCATTGGAAGCTCGGACGATTCCGCCTCCCGGGTCGGGAAGAAGGTGGACGACAAACACATTCCGAGGTTTGGGAAAGAAGCCGAGCTTCGGGTGATCGTCGGTTTGGCGAGTTATCGGCTCACCGAGGAGAGTATGGAGGAGTTTCTTTCGGTGGAGTGGACGGTGACGCCAGATGCGGACCGGATCGGGTACCGTTACCGTGGGGGCGAGCTTCGCTTCGTCGAGCGCGAGCAGCCCGCCGGGGCCGGGAGCGACCCGGCGAACGTCGTGGACTTCGGATACCCGGTCGGTTCCATACAAGTTCCCGGCGGCGTCGAGCCGATAGTGCTTCTCAACGACGCCGTCACCGGCGGCGGATACGCGACCATCGGGACGGTCATAAGCGTGGACCGCGGGCGCCTCGCCCAGACGAAGACGAACGACAAAACGAAGTTCGTCTCGGTGAGCCTCGAAGAAGCATTGCAAGCTCGGAAGGAGAGGCGGGAGGAATTGGCGGCGATACGGGAGAGCCTCGGATAGCGAGGTGTCGGCATTCCAGTTTTTTCTGACGGCTGATAGCTGAATGCTGACAGCTAAAAACTCTCGCCAAAGTACGGGAACGTCCGAGGCGATGAAAGGAGCGGAAAATGACCGAGCACGTCGATCTGAACTGCGACATGGGCGAGAGCTTCGGCCCGTGGAGGATGGGCCACGACGAGGAGATGATGGAGCATATCTCCTCCGCGAACGTCGCCGGGGGATTCCACGCCGGAGACCCGACCACCATGCGGAAGACCGTCGCGATGGCGAAGGAGCATGGCGTCGCCGTCGGGGTTCACTGCGGATATAAAGACCTCGTCGGTTTCGGGAGGCGTGAGATAGATGTGTCTCCCGATGAGATCCACGACGAGCTTCTCTACCAACTCGGCGCGATCCGCGAATTCTGCCGCCTTTACGACATGGACGTACAACACGTGAAACCCCACGGCGCCTTATACATGGTCGCCGCGAGAGACGAGGAATTCTCGCGCGCCATCATCGAAGCGATACAAAGAACCGACGACGGACTCCACCTTTTCTGCATGAAAGCCTCGGTGACGTACGAGCTTGCGAAGAAGATGGGGCAGCCGACTATCGCCGAATTCTATTCCGACCGCGGATACAACGACGATGGACAAATCGTCTTCACCCGGAGCGTCGCCGAGGAACTCGACCCCGATGAAGTCGGCGAGCGTGTGGTTCGGGCCGTGACGGAGGGAAAAGTGAAGGCCGAGGGCGGAGCCGACATCGAGGCCGCATCCGACTCGGTGTGCGTCCACGGCGACACGCCCGGAGCGGTGAAGCTCGCCGAGGCGATAGCGAGGAAGCTGAAAGAGGGCGGCATCGAGGTTCGTCCGCTCGGACGGGCGAAGCAAAGAGTTTGACGAGAGGAGATCGAATGGCGACGGTGAAAGCGCACCTTCCGGGAACTTTTTACCGGAGGCCCGACCCCGAAAGCGAACCATACGTCAACGAGGGCGACACCGTCTCGGCGGGGGATGTCGTCGGCATCATCGAGGTGATGAAGTCCTTCCACGAGGTGAAGAGCGAGGAGGATGGCACGGTATCGAAGATACTTGTCGAGAACGAGGACGCCGTGGACGCCGGACAGGAAGTCCTGGAATTGGGGTAGGAAAATCGGGAGGTTGCTTCGCCGTTTTGGTTATTGGTTGGTGGTTATTGGCGAAACTAAGAACTAAAAACCAAGAGCCAGTAACCGGAGCGAGCGAAGGGAGCGACCCGAGCGAAGGGAGCGACCCGAGCGAAGCGACCAACGAAAGGAGCATCCATGACCGAGACCGTCGAAAGGTACATCGGGACGAGCGTCCCCCGCAAGGAAGACGCCGCGCTGCTTACGGGGAAGGCTATGTGGACGGACAACATAAAGCTGCCGGGGATGCTCCATTTCGCCCTCCTCCGAAGCCCGATGGCCCACGCGAAGGTGAAGAGCGTAGATGTGTCCGCCGCTCTTTCGCAGCCAGGCGTGGTCGCGGCGTTCACGGGCGAGGACTTCGTGGACGACTTCGCCGTCGGGGTGCCGTGCGGCTGGATCGTGACGGAGGATATGAAGATTCCCGACCATTGGCCCCTCGCCCGAGGCGAAGTGAACCATGTCGGAGACGGGGTCGCGCTCGTCGTCGCCGAGGATCGGTATATGGCCCGCGACGCGCTCGAATACATCGAGGTCGAGTACGAGGAGCTTCCGGCGGTCGTGGATGTCGAGGCCGCGATGGAGGACGGCTCCCCGCTCGTCCACGAGGAGTTCGGGACGAACGAATGCTATGTGTGGCCGATGGCGGTCGGCGACGTGGACGAGGCTTTCGCGAACGCGGATGTCGTTGTCGAAGGACGGTACATACAACAACGGCTCATACCCTCGGCCATCGAGCCTCGCGGCGTGGTCGTGAACCCCGATCCTGTGAACGGCGGGTTCACCGTATACACCTCGACGCAGGTTCCGCACTTCGTCCGGGACGTGCTTTCTGGGATGTGCGGAGTTCCGGCCCATAAAGTCCGGGTCGTCGCGCCGGATGTCGGGGGCGGGTTCGGATCGAAATTGAATGTTTATGCCGAGGAGGCGCTCGCGCTCGCGGTTTCGAGGAAGCTCGGGGTTCCGGTGAAGTGGATCGAGGATCGGTCGGAGAACCACATCGCCACGATCCACGGTCGCGGGCAAATCCAAAACATCTCCGTCGCCGCTACGAGCGAGGGGAAAGTCCTCGGCATGAAGGTGGACCTCACCGCCGATATGGGCGCGTATCTCCAAATTCTTACTCCGGGAATCGCCATCTTCGGGGCGTTCACGTATCCGGGGCTTTACGATTTCGGCGCGTATTCCTTTTCATGCACGGGCGTATTCACGAACCTCACTCCGACGGATGCGTACCGGGGAGCCGGACGCTCCGAAGCCGCATACGCCCACGAGCGCATCATGGACGACCTCGCCCGCGAACTCGGCATGGATGCCGCCGAAGTCCGTCTCATAAACCTCATCGAGCCGTTCGACGAGCCTCGGACGGTCGCTTCGGGCGTTCAATACGACTCCGGCGACTACGAGCGGTGCATGAGGAAAGCCCTCGAAATCGTGGATTACGACGGTGTTCGCGAGGAGCAAAAACGTCGGCGCGAGTCGGACGGCGTTATGCAAATCGGGATCGGCATTGGGAACTTCACCGAGAGCGGCGGCCTTTCGCCGTCGAAGGTCGCGGCGGCGGTCGGACTCGGCGGGGCGGGGTGGGAGGCGGCGACGGTGCGGATGCTCGCCTCCGGCGTGGTCGAGGTCGTCACCGGGACTTCGCCGCACGGACAAGGACATGAGACGGCTTGGGCGCAAATCGCCGCCGACGCCCTCGGCGTTTCACCCGACGATGTCGAAGTCCTCCACGGAGACACCGCCATCGCTCCGTTCGGGCGGGACACGTATGGTTCGAGGAGCCTCCCGGTCGGCGGGGTCGCGGTGCATCTCGCGGGCGGGAAGGTCGTGGAGAAGGCGAGGAGGATCGCCGCGCACATGCTCGAAGCGGCGGAGGATGACATCGAGTTCGAGGGCGGGACGTTCTCGGTCGCGGGGTCTCCGGATCGGAGGGTCTCGATACGGTCCGTCGCGGGGGAGGCGTTCCTCGGGGTGAATTTGCCGGAGGGCATGGAGCCGAACCTCACCGCCGACCACCATTTCGACCCGCCGAACTTCACGTGGCCGTTCGGGACGCACATATGCGTCGTCGAGGTGGACACGGAGACGGGGAAGGTGACGATCCCGAAGTACGTCGCGGTGGACGATTGTGGCCCGATCGTCAACCCGGAGATTGTCAATGGTCAATTGCATGGCGGCATCGCGCAGGGCATCGGACAGGCATTGTATGAAGAGGCTGTGTACGACGAGGACGGGAACCCGCTGACTTCCACGTGGCTCGACTATATGGTTCCCGGCGCGCCGGAGATGCCGAATTTCACCCTCGATCAGACGACAACGCCGTCACCGACGAACCCGATGGGGGTGAAGGGGATCGGGGAATCGGGGGCCATCGGCTCGTCTCCGGCGGTGATGAACGCGGTGATAGACGCGCTCTCGCACCTCGGTGTCACGCACATGGACATGCCCGCGTCGCCGATGAAGGTTTGGCGGGCGATCGAGGACACGAAGGGATAAAACGCTCCGCGGCTCGAGGCGCGGGGAGGCCGGGATTCTTTCGACTCCCCGCTTTTCGTGGGTTCGGAGGAATATTTCGGTCTTTACATCGTGGGTGGCGAGGCATTACCATATTGGGCTGTCGGATCGTAACCTTAGTGTAATTTTGGAATGTTAAGCTCTTTTATGGAATGAGTCGTTCAAAAGAGGAGATGAGATGCGTTTGAGGAAGTTTGCTTTGATCCTGTCGGCATTCACGTTGATGCTCGCGTTGACGGCGTGCAATTCGCTCGTCCAGTCGGGCGGGGACGGCGCGGATCAAGGCGGCGAGCAGCCGGAGGAGACGCAGCAAGCCCCGACGCAAGGCAACGAGGACACCGAGGTTCCCGCCGGGGGGCCGGAGGACGAGACGCTCGGGCTTTCCGTGCCGAGCCTCGACATAAACATAGACAGCATCCCGACCGAGCGCGGGGACGATACGCAAGCCCTCACCGACAATGCCGCCGTCCACCTCCTTTATACGGGCTTCCCGTGGGAAGAGGAGGCGAACGTATATCTCGCCGGGCATGTCGAGGGATACGAGGGGACGCCGAGCTACAAAGCCTTCGAGGGGCTCGAGCAGCTCGAGAATGGGGACGAGATCGTCGTCACCGACGCGGAGGGAACCGAATACAACTACGAGGTCTTCGAGAAGGTTCAAGTCGAGCCGACGGCGGTGGAATACCTCGACCCGATCCCGGGCCGCAACATCGTAACCCTCCAGACCTGCGAACTCGTCAACTTGAACCCCGACGGAACCCCGAACTACTCGGACACCGACCGCCTCGTCGTCCGCGGCGAACTCGTCGAGTCGTAGGAAGGGGAAGGCGGAGTGCGTCCGGGCAAGCTGGCGATCTTCATAGCCGCGCTCGCGACGCTCGTCGTCTTTCCCGCGTGCGGCACTCTCGGAGGGGGCGGGCAAGCCGAAGCCCCCGAAGCGCCGAGCGAGGAGCCGATCGTGTCCGAGGCGGGCGAGGATACCGAAGCCCGCTCGACCGCCTCGGACGCGCCCGAGGATCAAAGCCTCACGCTCACCGTCCCAAAGATGGAGCGCGTGAAGAACGTCGAGATACCGACCGGGCGAGGCGACGACGAAGAACTCCTCAAAGACAACGCCGCCGTCCACCTCATGTACACGGGCTTCCCGTGGGAGGACGAGGCGAACGTATACGTCGCCGGACACCGCCTCGGCTACGAAGGCACAGACAGCCACCTCGCCTTTTACGACATAGACAAAATGGAGGACGGCGACGAAATCTTCGTCACCGACTCCGAAGGCAAAGAATATACGTATGAAGTCTTCGAGACCCTCACAGTCGAGCCGACGGAGCTTCAGGTTCTCGACCCGATCGAAGGCAAGAACATCATAAGCCTCCAAGCATGCACCCTCCCGGATTACTCTGACAGGATCATCGTCCGGGGCGAACTCGTGGAGGGATAGTTCTCGGTTTTAGTTCTCAGTTCTTAGCGAAAACCAAGAACCGAGAACGGCGAGTGAAGCGAGCAACCATTTGTGAGCGGAAACGCTTCGCCCTTCGATACACCTTGCTACACTGTTGTTCACCATGATAGATCGAGGCTACAAAGTTTCGCGGAGCCGATCCGTTTCTTTTTCGAGGGCGAAGTGGAGGCTCGCCGAGTGGACGAGCCGGGCTTTGTCCGACGCGAAAGACTCCGGCCTGCCGGGTTTCGATGGCGAGCGGGTCGTTCGGGTTTCGGTGGAGGTCGAGGACGTTTCGCCGTTTTCGTGGATGCGCGGACAAAGCGTCTTTCCGAGAACTTTCTGGTCGGGGCGCGAGGATGGGACGGAAGCCGCCGCCGTCGGGGCCGCCGATATACGAGCCGGAGAGGGTCGCGACGGGTCGGCGACCCTCGATAAGAAGCTCTCGCCGCTACTTCGGGACGCGCAACGCGACGTTCGTTATTACGGCGGGCTCCGCTTCGACGCGGAGGACGGGCCGGGCGAGGAATGGGACGCTTTCGGGCCGTACCGCTTCGTGCTTCCGCGCTTCGAGATGGTGTGTGAGGATGAGGAGACCTCCCTCGCATGCAATATCGTCCTTCCTCGGGACGTGGAGAAAAAAGAGGAGATAATCGCGGAGATCGAGGCACTCTCCCTCCCCGAGAGAGACGAATCTTTTATGCTTCCCCGTCTCGCGGGCCGCACGGACTCGCCGGGCTTCGAGGGGTGGAGGCGGAACATCGAGAAGGCTCTCGCGGCCTTCGAGGGCGGCGGGATAGACAAGGTCGTCCTCGCGAGAAGAGCCGATTTCGCCTTCGAGGAAGCCCTCGACGCGCCGCTCCTCGCGGAAGCTCTCCGCGAGGCGACACCGGGATGCTTCCATTTCTACGTCGAGCTGGAGGAGGGCGTCGCGTTCGTCGGGGCATCGCCGGAGAGGCTTTATCGGAGGGAGGGGGCGGCCATAAAGAGCGAGGCCGTCGCCGGGACGCGTCCGAGGGGAGACTCCGACGCTGACGATGAGGATCTCCGTGACGACCTCCTCGGAAGCGAGAAGGATCGGGCGGAGCATGGGTATGTCCGGGTCGGCATCGAAGAAAATTTGCGCCCGCTTTGCGACGCGCTCACGGTCGAGGAGAGCGCGTCGGAGATGAAGGGCGCGAGCCGAAGGCACCTCGTGTCGAAAGTTCGGGGAACGCTCGGAGAGGATGTCTCCGACGCCGACGTTCTCGCCGCGCTCCACCCCACCCCGGCGGTCGGCGGGTATCCGAAGGCGAAAGCCATGTCCGAAATACGCCGCATGGAGCCATTCGACCGAGGATGGTACGCGGGGCCGATCGGGTGGATCGGAGCCGAGGGAGCGGAGTTCGCGGTCGGTATACGGAGTGGGATGGTGAGGGGGAAGAAGCTCTCGCTATATTCGGGCGCGGGCATCGTCGCCGGTTCCACGCCCGAGGGCGAGTGGGCGGAGATCGAGCAAAAAATCTCCGATTTCGCCGCCGTCCTCGGCCTCGACCATGAACACGCCGCGAAATAAAGAAGCGAAAGCTCCCGCGAACGCCGGAGCCGACGGCGTGGATCTCCGCGGCTTCCATATGACGGCGAGTATGGTGGATATTCGCGCCGCTCTTCGTGGCGCATTTTCCGGTTCCACCCTCGTCGTTCATGACGGAGGGGCGAATTTGCTCCGCAAAGGCTCGCCATCGGCGCATCTCTTCGATGACGCATGGATGGTGGGAACGCCAAACCGTCATGTGGGCGAGGAACGGGCGCGAGGCGTCGGGAGACGGAGATCTTCGAGTGGGCGATGGCCTCGGGGGAGCGTTGCCGCCCTCGCTTCACCGGGCCACACCCTTTCTCGGGTGCGCCATGAATAATCCGGGCGAAGCCACCGCCCGGGCGAACCGCCTGTGGGCAAAGCTCATCGTCGAGGAACTCGTCCGAAACGGCGTGGGGCTTTTTTGCGTCGCGCCCGGTTCGCGCTCCACGCCGCTCGTCGCGGCCATCGCCGAAAACCCGAAGGCCGAAACTCTCATCCACTTCGACGAGCGCGGCACATCGTTCGCCGCGCTCGGATATGCCCGCGCCACCGGGCTTCCGGCGGCGTGGGTGACGACATCCGGCACGGCGGTGGCGAACGGTCTTCCGGCGGTCGTCGAGGCTTCGACCGACGACGTGCCGATGATCCTCCTCACCGCCGACCGCCCGCCGGAGCTTCGGAAGACCGGGGCGAACCAAACCATCGAGCAGCCTGGAATCTTCGGCGAATACGTCCGGTGGAGCTTCGACCTCCCGGCACCCGACCTCGATGTGGACGCCGCCTCCGTTTTGACGACCGTGGATCAAGCCGTTCACCGCGCCCTCCGTGCGCCGCCCGGCCCCGTTCACATAAACGCGATGTTCCGCGAACCCTTCATCCCGGAGAACGCGGAAGACGACCTCTCGCATCATCTGGAAAGGTGGCGGGAGAGCGAAGCTCCGTACACGAGGTATTCTCCGACGAAGCCGTCGGTGGACGATGCGGGGATCGAAGAAATATGGAGCGAGCTTCGCGTCGTCGGGCGCGGCCTCATCGTGGCCGGAAGGCTTTCTTCGAGAAAAGAAGGCGAAGCGGCGGCGCGTCTCGCAAAGGCTCTCGGGTGGCCGCTTTTTCCGGACATCGGGTCGCAAGCCCGTCTCGGGGGTGGCTCGGAGGCGGCGATCCCGAATTATGATGTTCTCCTCGCCGACGAAGTCTTCGCCTCGAACGCGCCGGAGGCGGTGCTCCACGTCGGCGGGGGCGTCGTCTCGAAACGGCTTTTGCAATACATCTCCCGACACCGCCCGGAGCCGTACATCGTGGTGAAGGAGAGTCCTTCGCGCCTCGACCCGAACCACTTCGTTACGCGGAGCGTCGAGTCGGATGTGGCCGGATTTTGCGACGCCCTCTCGAAGCTCGCCGGAAAGGATGGGCGCGGAGGGGCGTGGCTCGATGGGTGGCGCGAGGCTTCGGCGAAGGCCGAACGCCGCGTCGAGGTCATCGCGGCGAAGACCGGGGAAATCACCGAGCCATTCGTCGCCCGTTCCGTATCGCGGAACATTCCGGAGGGGCATGGCCTCGTGGTGGCGAGCAGTATGCCGATCCGGGATATGGACGCATATGCGGTGTCCGATCGCGCATACGTCCCGGTCGCGGCGAACCGGGGGGCGAGCGGCATTGACGGGACGGTCGCCACCGCCGCCGGGTTCGCGAGGGGGACGGGGCGGCCCGCGACGCTCGTCGTCGGGGATCTCGCGCTCCTCCACGACCTCAATTCGCTCGCGATGCTCCGCGGGCTTCCGGTCACGGTCGTCGCCGTGAACAACGATGGCGGGGGCATCTTCTCGTTCCTCCCCGTCTCAAAGGAGGGGGCGTTCTTCGAGGAGTATTTCGGCACGCCGCAAAGGGTCGGCTTCGAGCATGCGGCGGCGATGTTCGGTCTCGAATACGAAAGCCCGGAGACGATGCGCGACTTCGAGGAAGCATATCGCGGGGCGGTGTCGCGCGATTCGTCCACCATCATCGAAATACGCACGGATCGGGCGGAGAATGTGGCGTTTCATCGGGGGTTGCTTTCGGGCGGATAGTCTCGAATACCATATAGAATGGTGGATATGGAAGGAAATCTTCATCCGATAATCGCCACCGGGGGATGTTTGTGCGGAGCCGTCCGCTACGAAATCCGCGGGCCTCTCCGCCCGGTCGTGAACTGCCATTGCTCGCAATGCCGCCGCACGAGCGGCCATTTCGTCGCGGCCTCGGGGGCGAGGAGCGGGGATCTCACCCTCGTCTCTTCGGATGGACTCCGGTGGTATGAGTCTTCACCCGATGCGCGGCGCGGGTTTTGCTCGGTGTGCGGGTCGAGTGTTTTCTGGGAGCCGATCTCGGGCGATGAAACAATGATCATGGCCGGGACGATGGACTCCCCGATCGGACTCGAAACGGCGGCCCACATCTTCGTCGGCGACGCGGGGGATTATTATGACATTCCCGACGACGGCCTTCCCCGGTTCTCGGGCGGGGGCCACGGTGTCGTGGTTCCGGAGGAATGACCTTTCTCAAACCGCGATGATGTATGAGACGAAGAAGGGGATCATGGCGAGCGCGAAGAGGAGCGTGGCGACGAACCCCGGATACTCGGGATACACGGAAGCCCTCAGCGAAGAAAGCATGCCACCGAGGGAAAAGAGCGCGGTGAGGGCGAGGAGGATGACGAAGGAGAAGAACCCGATCCCGGTATACGGCACCCACACCCCGACCGACGGAAAGACGGACGAGAGGAAGAGCGGGACGAGGGTGAAGGCGAGGAGCGCGAGGCTCGCGACGGCCGCGTATTTGAGGACGCTCGTTTGTGAGTTCTGGGAGAGCCGACCCGCATCCCCGGACGGAACCCTCCCGGACGCGCCCTTCTCGAACTTCGCGTCGGCCCGCTTTACGACCCACGCCGCGACGAGTCCCCATGCGACGAAGCCGAGGACGACCGTCAAAAACACGCCGAGTTGCGCGGTGAGGAACCTCCCGAAAAAAGAGATCGGGACACCGTACAAAGCGGCCTCCAAAATCCCCATCGAGACGTGGTACACTCTCCGCCCGGCGAGAACCTTCGCCTTGTTCCCCCCGCTCACGCCTCGTTCGTTTTCCGTGATGGCGCCCTTCCGTGCATAAACTGAGTTATACGACATCCGGCGACGGCGGGCATCCCATCCTCTTCCTCCACGGCTTCATGGGAAGCTCGGAGGGTTGGGAGGGGGTCGTTGCCTCGTTCGACGACCGCTTCCATTGCGTCGTCGTGGACCTCCCGGGCCACGGAAACTCTCTCGGCCTCCTCGAAGAGGTATATGCGATGGATGGCGCGGCGAAAGCTCTTCGCCGAGTGTTCGACGATCTCGGAATACACCGCGCCTCCGTGGTCGGGTATTCGATGGGCGGGCGGCTCGCTTTGTATTTCGCGCTTCGATTCCCGGAGCGGTGCGAGAGGCTCTTTCTCGAAAGCGCCTCCCCCGGTTTGAAAACCGAAGAAGAGCGTGCCTCACGCCGCGAGGCCGACGGAGGGAAGGCGGAGTGGCTCGAATTCGGCTTCTTCGAGGGGTTCCTCGAAGGATGGTATCGGCAGCCGCTCTTCGCTACGCTCGATGAGGCGATGGTGGAATCTCTCATCGAGCGTCGGAAAGAGAACGATTCCCGCGAGCTTTCAAAGTCGCTTCGCGGCATGGGAACCGGGAGCCAGCCGTCTTTGTGGGACGAACTCGAAAGCCTCCGCGTTCCGACCCTCGCACTCGCCGGAGGGATGGACGGAAAATTTACGAACATAGCGTGGCAGATGGCGGAGCGGGGCGGGCGAATCTCCGCAGAGGTCATCCCGTCCGCCGGACACAATATCCATTTCGAAGCGCCGGAAGAATACATCCGTTCGCTCGAAGAATTTCTCGGAGCGGGAAAGCTAAAATAGCCTCATGACAAACATCGAATGGAAACAAGCCGACGAATTCACCGATATAAAGTACGAAAAGGTCGAGGGGATCGCGAAAATAACCATAAACCGCCCCGAGGTACGAAACGCCTTCCGCCCTCTCACCGTCAAAGAAATGCAACGAGCTTTCGAGGATGCCCGTGACGACCCGGAAACCGGGGTCATCGTCCTCACGGGCGAGGGGCCGGACGCTTTTTGCTCCGGCGGCGACCAAAAAGTCCGCGGCGACGCCGGATATCTCTCCGACCCCGACGACCCGAGCCGGACTCCGGGCGGCGCGTCCATCGGGCGCTTCGACGTCACGGATTTGCATGTTCAAATGCGACGCTGCCCGAAGCCCATCGTGGCGATGGTCGCCGGATGGGCCGTCGGCGGGGGACACGTACTCCATATACTTTGTGACCTCACCATCGCCTCAGACAACGCGAGGTTCGGGCAGGTCGGGCCGAAGGTCGGCTCCTTCGACGGCGGATACGGAGCCTCCGTCCTCACCCAACTCGTCGGGCCGAAGAAGGCGAAGGAGATATGGTTCCTTTGCCGGATGTACTCCGCCGAGGAAGCGATGGAGATGGGCCTCGTGAACACCGTCGTTCCGCTCGAACGCCTCGAAGAGGAAACGGTTTCGTGGTGCCGGGAGATGCTCGATAAATCGCCGTTCGCGCTGAAACTTTTGAAGGCGAGCTTCCACGCGCACGAGGACGGGTTCGGCGGAATTCAGCAACTCGCCCACGACGCGAACCTCCTTTTCTACGGGAGCGAGGAGGCCCGCGAAGGCCGCGACGCATACAAAGAGAAGCGAAAGCCCGACTTCTCGAAGTTCCCGCGCCGTCCGTGACGCCGGACTTCCGCATATGGAGATACGGGCTTCCGCTCACCGCCCCCGTCTCCCTAAAACGGGGTTTGACAATGAGCGCCCGCGAGGGGCTCCTCCTCGAACTCGTGGAGGATGGACGCTCTTTTTGGGGGGAGGCCTCTCCCCTTCCGGGGTTCTCGCGCGAAAGTCTCGAAGACGCTCGAAGGCGTCTCGAAGAGGCGACGGCGAGTTTTTCGCTGGCGGAAGGCTCGTGGCGGAGCGCCGTCGCCGCCTCGCTTCCGTCCGGTTCTCCTTCGGTGGGGTTCGCGGTCGCTTCGGCCCTCGGGGATCTCGAAGGTTCCGACGGCTCGTGGCTCGACGCTTTTGACGCGCCGGATCCCTCCATCGCCGTGTGCGGCCTTCTCTCCGGGAGCCGGGAGGAGATCCTCTCCGACGCCGCGAGGCTTCGGAAAGATGGATACGAGGCGGCGAAACTCAAGGTCGGGAGGGGGAGCGTCGAAGACGACGCCGCGCTCGTACGAGAGGTTCGGGGCATCCTCGGCGATGGGGTTTCGCTCCGTCTCGACGCGAATCGGGCGTGGTCTCGACCGGAGGCCGGGAGGTTCGGGGATCTCATCGAAGACGCGGGCGTCGAGTTTGTCGAGGAGCCACTCGAAGAACCATCCCGGCTCCGGGAACTCTCGGAGGCGACCGGGCTTCCCGTCGCCCTCGACGAGTCGCTCGCGGAGATGGCATCCGGCGAGGCGGAAGCACATGAATATGCTCGGGCGTTCGTTATGAAGCCGACTTTGCTCGGCCTTTTCCGCACATCGTCTTTCGCCTCGGCCGCGAAGAAGATCGGGGCGAAAGCCATCATAAGCTCCTCGTACGAGTCCGGCGTCGGAACGATGGCCCTCATCCGCCTCGCGGCATCCATCGGCAATGGAGCCGCCGGACTCGACACATACCGCCGCCTCGCCGACGATGTGCTTTATCCGCCGCTCGACCTCTCGAAGCCGCGCCTCGATATGCGCGAGGTATTCGGCGTCCGGCGCGAGGCGGACTATGAAAAACTGGAGCGCGTCGCATGAGGCCGGGGCGAGCGACATCCTGCCGGAGCCGCCGTTTCGGGCGTGGCGCGGAATCCGTCCGAATGGTTCCGTGCGGCGGACGAAGCCTTCGTGGGGACGGTGGGGGGCTTCGCGGACGGACGCGACGGTCGCGGCGAGGGAGGCGGGAGGACATCGAAAAGTCGAAGCGACGCCTCTTGGAACCCGCCTCTCGCCCGGAGACTCCGTTCGCCGAAAGACGAATCGGCATGAAACCACCCGGCGAAGGAGGCGGCCCGCCCGGTTGCTCCACGGCCCCATCGCCGGACGGGCGCGAGCGCCGGGGCGAGCCGTGTCCGGCATGACGCCGCGCCTCGCGGAGACGTTTCGGAGGAGCGTCTTCTCCGCGGCGGGGGCGGACGCGGTTTTCGAGGCGGGGCGAGACCGTCCGGACTCCCGCATGCCGCGGAGTCCGTGCGCCGGAGGCCGGAGACGTTTCCGAAAACCTCTCCCGGCGGCGGACGCCTCGCCCGCCCGCCTTCCCCGACTCCCGACTCCCGAAGCGGGCGGAGCGGAACGCGGAGCGAAGCTCTTCCCGATCCCCGATCCCGCAAACGATGAAACCCTCCACGCGGATGCTCAATGACCGGACGTTCCGGCGAAAAGACCGTCCCATGCCCGCTCCGAACCGCCGCGCTCGCCGCGCCGGACTCGCCCGCCGTCGTCGGACATTACGGCGAGGCGAGCTTCGCCGACCTCGACCGCCGGGCCACCGCCTCCGCGAGAAAACTCGAATCCCTCGGCCTTTCGGACGGCGCGAAAGTGGGAGTGCGCCTCCCGAAGAGTGCCGGGCAAATCTTCCTCATACTCGCGGCGATGCGGGCCGGAAGCGTATTCGTCCCCATAAGCACGCGCATCCCGCCCGAAGGAATTCCGCCGCTCCTCGAAACCGCCGGATGCTCCGCGTTCGTCTCCGCCGCCGACGTCGCCCTCCGCGCCGCCGAAGGTTCGCGCGCGCGTCCCTTCCGACCGGAGGAACTCCTCGGCGACGTTTGCGAACCCTCGTCCGAAGGGATCCAAATTCCGCTCGACCGTCCGGCGACCATTGTTTTCACCTCCGGAAGCACGGGTTCTCCGAAGGCCGCGCTCCATACTTTCGGGAACCACTTTTTCAGTGCGCTCGGCTCGAACGCGAACATACGGCTCGTGCCGGGGGATGTATGGCTCCACTCGCTCCCGCTCTCCCACGTCGGAGGACTCTCCATTTTGTTCCGGTGCCTCACAGCCGGGGCGACGATGGCGTTTTCGAACCCGAACTCTTCCGTCGGGCGAGCCATCCCCGAGGCCGGGGCCACCCACGTCTCGCTCGTCGCCACGCAATTGCGAAGGCTCTTCGACGAAGATGCCCCTTTCGACGGCGTGAAGGCGATCCTCCTCGGCGGGAGCGCGATGCCGGGGAGCCTTCTCGAAGAAGCGCATCGCCGCGGCCTCCCCGTCCACACGAGCTATGGCCTCACCGAAATGTCCTCGCAAGCCACGACCACACGCCCCGGCGCGAGCCTCGAAGAACTCCGAACCTCCGGCGGGCCTTTGCCATACCGCGAAGCCTCGGTCGCCGACGGAGACGGTGAGATCCTCGTGAGGGGCGAAACTCTTTTCTCCGGCTACGTCGAGGGGGACGGGCTTTCGCGCCCCTTCGACGAAGACGGATGGTTCCATACGAAAGACCTCGGGAGGATTGATGGCGAGGGCCGATTGACCGTCCTCGGGCGGAAAGACAACCTCTTCATCTCCGGCGGCG
This sequence comes from Rubrobacter sp., assembly GCA_013697825.1. Classification (GTDB taxonomy): domain Bacteria; phylum Actinomycetota; class Rubrobacteria; order Rubrobacterales; family Rubrobacteraceae; genus JACCWD01. The sequence continues at coordinate 9,536 of JACCWD010000210.1, read as the reverse complement.
AGAACATACAGCCGGAGGCGGTCGAGGAGGAGATTCGGCGGGCGGCGAACGTCGAGGACGCCGTCGTCGTTCCGATTTCCGACGACGAGTTCGGGTATCGTCCGGTCGCTTTCGTGAAGGGCGACGTTTCCCCGGAGAAGCTCCGAGCCTCACTCGAAGCCGCGTTGCCGCGCTTCGCGGTTCCGGTCGCATTCCATGCGTGGCCGGACGACGCCCCCGCCGAGATGAAGGTGGATCGGGGTTTCTTCCGAGAGCGGGCCGAGGTTTTGCATCGCGAGCGATGAAGGGTCGGAATGGTCGAACATCGGTGGATCGAACCCGGATAATCCGCGAGGCGTTCGCCGGGGTGCTTTCCGAAAGGCGGGAGGGCCGCGGATCGAATTCCCTCGGTTCGCGGCGAGCGAGGCGAGCTTTCGTGTTTCGGGGGAGGAGCCGTATCCCGGCGGCGCTTCGTCGATCGTCCGGGTTGGCCGAAGGCGGGACGCATTGCCCGAGGCGGGAGGTTTCCGTATCATCCGTGTCGAGGTTTATGGAACTTTCCGACGTGCAATAATGCTCACGAGCCGAATGGGCGGCGAGGGAAAGGGGTGGCGATGGGATTCTTCCCGAGGAAGGTGCTTTTGGCGGCGGATCGCTCCGTGGAGTCGCAGCTCGCGGTGGAGGCGGCCGTGGATCTCGCGAAGGAAACGGACTCCGAGCTTCACGTGGTGTATGTCGGGCTTGTGTCGCCGTGGGTTCAGCCGGACGCTATTTCCCCGATTCAGCACGAGCGGCTTCGGATGGAGGCGCAGGAGGTTCTCGACGAGATCGTCCAGAAATCCCTCTCCCTCGGCGGGAAGGTCGCGCAGGCGCACCTCAAAATGGGGCGCGCCGATTCGGAGATACTTCGTTTGAGCGATGAGATAGATGCGGAGCTCATCGTCATCGGCAGCCGCGGGCAGCGCGCGATAAAGCGCGTCCTCATCGGCAACGACGCCGAGAGCATCGTGAGGCATGCGCCGTGCCCGGTTCTCGTCATACGTAAGGATTTATAAGGACGGGTTGCGCGGGGAAATCCGCGAGCATAGAATGGCAAGAAACTTACGGCAGGTTTGTAAGTCCGGGGAAAGCGAGGGTGGATGAATCGAAGGCGCGGCAACTCCAACGGCCATTCACGAATACCTCGAAGAGAGGCGTAGGCTATGTCCGAGCGCTTCGAGGTGACGACCCTCGACATCACGGTGATCGTGGTGTATTTGATCGCGAGCCGCATCGTCCCCCTCCTCCTCGCCCCGAAGCCGCAGGAAGGCGACGACGAGTCCGAGAGCTATTTCCTCGGAGGGCGGAATTTCATATGGCCCCTCGTCGGACTCTCGCTCGTGGCGACGAACATGAGCGGGGCGACGTATGTGGGCCTCGCGGGGGCGGGGTATTCGCAGGGAATCTCCGTGTACGCATACGAGTGGATGACGACCGTCATCCTCGTTATCTTCATCTTCTTCATCCTCCCGTTCTATTTGAAGAGCGGGGTTTTCACTTTGCCGGAGTTTTTGGACAAGCGCTTCGACGGGCGCTCGCGGCTGACGTTCGCGGGGTTCAATCTTTTCGCGAACATGTTCATAGACATGGCGGCGGCGTTGTACGCGGGGGGGCTTGTCGTGCAGGCGATCTTCCCGGCCATACCTTTGTGGGTCTCGATCACCGTCCTCGCCACGCTGGCGGCGATATACACTGTCGTCGGGGGTTTGGGGGCGGTCATGATCAGCGACAGCATACAAGCGTCGCTCACGCTCATAGGCGGCGGGGTGGTCTTCTTCCTCGCCCTCTCGGAGATACCATCGTGGGACGCGGTGACCGAGGCCGCCGGGGAGGAGCGAATGTCGCTCATACTTCCCGCCGGAAACGAGGCTCTCCCGTGGCCCGGACTCATAACCGGGGTCTTCATAATCGGTCTTTATTACTGGACGACGAACCAGCTCGTTGTCCAAAGAACCCTCGGGGCGAGGAGTCTCGACCACGGACGATGGGGGTCGCTTCTCGCTGGCTTCGTGAAATTGACTTTCCTCTTCCTCTTCATATTGCCGGGGACGTTCGCCATCGTCCTTTATCCGAACCTCGAGAACCCCGACCTCGTCTTCCCGACGCTCGTCTTCGACCTCCTCCCGATCGGCATACGCGGCCTCATCATCGCCGCCGTCATCGCGGCCATAACGTCCACCGTGGACTCGATCCTCAATTCCGCCTCGACCATCGTGACGATGGATTTCGTGAGGACGTTCCGCCCCGACACGACGCAGCGCGGACTCGTGTTCATCGGGCGTGTCTCGACGATCGGCGCGCTCCTCGTGGCGGTCGTGTGGGCGCCGACCATCGCGCAGTTCGACACGCTTTACAATTATCTCCAGTCGGTGCTTTCGTACCTCGTGCCGCCAGTGGTGGCGACGTTCCTGCTCGGGATCATGTGGACGAGAATCAACGCGAACGCGGCGTTCTTCACACTTATAACCCTCATCCCGATCGGGGTCGTGATGTTCATCGTGAACGAGATCCTCGGCGTCTTCACCATCCAGTTTTTGTACGTGGCGGGCGTCTCGTTCGTCGTATCGCTCGTCATGCTCACCGTCATAAGCCTCCTCGGATACCGCCCCGATCCGGTGAAGACCGACGAGCTTACGTGGCAGCCGCAATACTGGCGGGACGAGACGCAAGAACTCCGGGGAAAGCCGCTGTGGCAAAACTACCGCTTCCTCTCCATCGTCATGCTCGTCTCGACCATCGTCATCGTCTATATCTTCCGCTAAGGAGGGGGAGCTTTTGAAAAGGAGAAGAAGAACCCCGAAAACCTCCCGACGCATGAACCGCCGCGACTTTTTGAAGCTCGGCGGAACGTCCCTCGCCGGAGCCGCGCTCCTCGGAGCCTCCGGGTGCGGCGGCGAAGAACCCCAAAACGGCATGGCGAACATCACCTTTTCCTTCGGGCCGGACGACTCGGGGACTTTGGAGGCGCTCGTCGAGAATTTCAACCGCGAATTCGAGGGCGAGATTCAAGTCGAGTACCGTCAATTCTCGCGCCTCACGGACGAGTACTTCGATGAGATCACGGGTGGGATCGAGGACGGATCGGTGGATGTGATCGGGGGCGATGTCGTATGGACGGCGGAGTTCGCGGAGAATGGCTGGATCGAGGACATAACGAACCGCATGTACCGCGACTATCCTCTCACCGTCCCCGACGTGTTCCTCGGCGCGGCGATCACGTCATGCTCGTACGACAACCGCCTGTGGGGAACCCCGTGGTTCTCCGACGCGGGCCTCCTTTATTACCGGGCGGATTTGCTGGAAGAGGCCGGGTTCGATGCTCCGCCGGAGACGTGGGACGAACTCTCCGAGATGGCGACTCAAATCCGGGACGGGAACGACATCCGCTTCGGGTTCGTTTTCCAGGGAGACGAGTACGAGGGCGGTGTGGTGAACGGGTGCGAGTACGTATGGAACGCGGGCGGACAAGTTCTCACCGGAACGACGTCGGTTCCGAGCACGGGGACGCCGCCTTCTTTGAGTCCGAACGCCGTCGCCATAAACAGCCCGAACGCCGTCCGCGGCCTCGAAATACAACGCTCCCTCGTCGCCGACGGCGTATCCCCCGAAGAGGTCGCCTCGTACCGCGAGGAGGACTCTTCGGATGCCTTCCTCGCCGGGGACGCGGTCTTCATGCGAGGATGGCCGTTCATGTACGCATTGGCGGACGAGGAGGGGTCGGAGATCGAAGCCGGGCAAATCGGCGTGGCCCCGCTCCCGACCGCCGCCGCAGACGGACGGAGCTTCTCGTGCCTCGGCGGGTGGAACATGCTCATAAACTCGGCCTCCGAAAACAAGGACGCCGCGTGGGAGTTCATAAAGTTCGCCACCTCGAACGAGAGCCAGAGAACCCGCGCCCTCGAAGGCGCGTTCCTCCCGACCCTCGAAGAACTCTACGAAGACAACGAAATCCTCGAAAGCGTCCCCGTCATCGAGCTCGGGCGCGACATCATCGAAAACAACACCCGTACCCGCCCCGTCACGCCGTTTTATTCGGAGATATCCGCGACCCTCGCCGCATCGTTCAACGAGAGCCTCCGCGGAGAGGTCGAGCCGGAGGAGGCGGTCGAGGATTTGCAAGAAGACCTCGAAGGGATAGTGCGGCGGAATTGAGGGTCGCTCCGCCTTCGGCTTCGCTCCGGTTCTCGCCTAGAAACGAAAAACCGAGAATTAAAAACTAAGAACCGTCGCGAAGCGACCCCGCCCCCCGCCACACGAGGATGCCGAAGAGAACCCATCCGACCCCGAAGAACACGGATATGACGATTCGCACCCATGCCTCTGAGCCGATCAAAATTCCGAGCGGGGCGACCGCGCCGAGGGCGATGGGGAGCCAATTCCATCGCGGAAGCACGTCCTCGGTGATCGCCCCGTATCCGATGAGGACGAGTCCGAAGGCGAGGATGAAGAACCCGAACGACGCCGCCCGAAGGATCGGCTCCTCCCCGAGCGTGTACGCACCGAAGAAGCCCCCCGCGAGGAGGCCGAGGCCGACGATGCCTTGTGTGAAGCCGGACTGGCCGAGTCCTTTCAAACGTTCTTTGTATATGAAATAGAAACCGGAGAGGCCCGCCCCGAGGAGGAGTGGGACGAGGAAGAAGAGCGCGTCGGAGAAATCCCTCGGCCACGGAGGGGCGTTGTCGGCGAAGGCGGCCTTCAAAGTCCATAAAACGCCGCCGAGGATCGCGGCGACGCCGGAGGCCCGGAGGAGGTTACGCGACGGGACGGTTCGTCCCCTCCACGCTGTGGATGTGGCGATAACACGCGAATGCCGAACGGCGGTTCATGCGGAGGAAGTGCGCCCTCCGTTCGAGGTCGCGCTTCAGGAAATAGACTCGTATTTGTCGCGAGAGGCCCGCGAGGCCCTCGGGCTTCGGGCATAAATCGAGCATCTCCCGGTAGTCTTCGATCTCCTCGATCTCCCGCTCTATGTCGTCCATCTCGATCCGGAGCCTCTCCGACGCAACCATGACATACCTCGCTCGTTCGATTCCGCCGCCGTCATTTTACTCCTCGACTCACCCGAGCGCGAAGCGATGTACACTCGCCCGAAACTCCGAAACGAAGGGGGAGATCATGGAGAGGACATACGATATCGAGGCCGTGAGAAAAGAGTTCCCGGCTCTCGACCGAACCCATAATGGAAGGCCCGCCGTATACCTCGACGGGCCGGGCGGCTCGCAAATGGCTCGTCCGTCCATCGCCGCGATGCTCCGCTATATGGAGGCGGGCGGCGCGAACCTCCACGGAGCCTTCCCCACGAGCTTCGAGACCGAGGAGATACTCGCCGAGGCGAGGGAAGCCTCCGCCGCGTTTCTCGGGGCGAGGCCGGACGAAATAGCCTTCGGGGCGAACATGACGACGCTCACGTACGGTATATCTCGCGCTCTTTCGAGGGAATGGAACTCGAACTCCGAGATCGTGGTGACCGAGCTCGACCACCGGGCGAACGTCGATCCGTGGATTCAGGCGGCGGAGGATCGGGGCGCGAAAATCCGATGGGTTCGTCTCGACCCCGACGCCCTCACCCTCGACGAAGAAGACATCGAGAACGCCATAAACGAGAACACGAAGCTCGTCGCCGTCGGCCTCGCATCGAACATCGTCGGAACGGTGACGGACGTGGCGAGGGTGTCGGAAATGGCCCATGCTTTTGGAGTCCTCGTCGCCGTGGACGCGGTCCACGCCGCGCCCCACATCCCCGTCGACCGGGTCGCTCTCGGCGCGGACATCCTCACATGCTCAGCATACAAATTCTTCGGCCCGCACGTCGGTGTGGCCGCGATAAAGGGCGAACTCTTCGAGAACCTCGGCGTGTACAAAGTGGAACCCGCCCCGAACTATTCGCCCGACAAACTCGAAACCGGAACCCAAAACCATGAAGGCATCGCCGGAGTGAAGGGCGCTCTCGACTTCATCGCCTCGCTCGGGGACGGGGAGACGATGCGCGAACGTCTCCTCTCCGGCATGGAGAACATCGAGGAATATGAGGACGCGCTCGCCGGAAAGCTCCGCGCCGCCCTCCGCGAAACACCGAGCGTAAAAATATACTCCGCCCCCGAAGGCGTCCGAAAGACCCCGACCGTCGCGTTCCGAGCTGAGGGAATATCTCCGAGGGAAATATGCGAGCGGATGGCCGCCGAGGGATATTTCATCGGCGACGGACACTTTTACGCCTCGACGGTTGTGGAGAGGCTCGGCCTTCGGGAAGAGGGTGTCGTCCGCGTCGGGCTTGCCCCGTACACCTCCGAAGAAGAAGTCGAGGGTTTCGTGGGGTCGCTTCGCTCCGGTTTTAGCCAAGAGCCAAGAGCCAAGAGCCAAGAGCGGAGCGAGCGACCCTCGTAAAACTTGCATTGAATATGTGTCGCCCTCTCGATATGATCCGGCTCTTTCCCTAAAATACGGCTTGTCGTACATGTTTTCGAGAAGGGGGAGGGGTTTTGTGATCGGGTTTCGATCCATTTCACGCATCTTGTTTTTACTTGTGGCGGCGGCGTTTCTTGCGGTCGCGTGCGTTCAGGAAGGCGAGCCGACTGGGGAGGAGGACGCATCCTCCGAAGAGTCGTCCATGATGGAAGACACGACGGCGGAGGAGACGACTTCTTCGATGGACGCGGCGGCGGGTTCGGGGGAGACGGTGGACGTTCAAATCCTCGGTTTCAACGACCTCGAAGGGAATCTCGAGCCGTATGAGAACGACGACGGCGAGGAGATCGGGGGCGTCGCGTATATGGATGCGTACATGGACGAGATGGAGGCCGGGAACCCCGAGGGGACGCTCCGGGTTCATGCGGGCGACCTCGTCGGGGCGAGTCCTCTCATCTCGGCTTATTATCACGACGAGCCGACCATCGAAGCCTCGAATCTCATGGAACTCGACATTGGAACCCTCGGAAACCACGAGTTCGACGAGGGCGGCGAGGAGATGCTCCGCCTCATCGAAGGCGGGCAAAGAGAAGACGGGATGGAGGAGAAGGACGGCGAGAACACCTCCGCCCCCGAGTTCGAGGGAGCGGATTATCCGTATGTGTCGGCGAACGTGGTGGACGCGGAGACGGGCGAGCCGATTATCGAGCCGTATGAAGTCATTGAGGTGAATGGGGTGGAGATCGGGTTCATCGGCGTGGTGACGACCGAGACTCCCTCGAAGGTCGTGCCGGACGCGGTGGAGCCGTATGAGTTCCGCGACCTCTCGGATTCCATAAACCCGTACGCCGAGGAGCTTCGGGAGGACGGTGTGGAGGCGATCGTGGTTCTCGCGCATTCGGGGAATCAGAATGAGGACGTGGAGCCTCCGGAGGGGGAGATCGTGGACGAGGCGCCGCAAATGTCCGATGCGGTGGATGTGGTGATCGCGGGCGACACGCCGTTCCCGCTCGACTATGACGAGGACGGGACGACCGTCGTTCAGGGAACGGGGACGGGCGCGGACTTCATGGCCGTGGAGATGTCGGTGGACACCGAATCGGGCGACGTCGTCGAGTCGAGCGGCGAGGTGGTGGAGGTGATCACCGCCGACGTCGAGCCGAGCGAAGACATCGCCGCGTTCGTCGAGGAGCGGCAGGAAATCGTCGCCGAGGTTTCGGGGCGGACGGTCGGTGAGGTGGCGGAGGCCATCTCCACCGAACAAAACGACGCCGGAGAAAGCCCGCTCGGGAACCTCATCGCGGACGCGCAAAGGGAGTACGCCGAGGCCGACATCGCGTTCATGAACCCCGGCGGCATCCGGGCGGACGTGCCGGAGGGGGAGATAACCTTCGAGGATCTCTTCACCGTACAGCCCTTCGACAACGGCCTCGTGCGCGTCGAGATGACGGGCGAGGAGGTCGAAGGCGTCCTCGAACAGCAATTCGAGACCCCGGAGGCGACCATCCTCCAAATAAGCGGCCTCGAATACACGTACGACGAAGAAGCCCCCGAGGGCGAACGTATCACCGAGATCATCCTCGAAGACGGGAGTGAAATAGACCCGGAGGCGACGTACACCGCCGCGATAAACAGCTTCCTCTCGACGGGCGGCGACGGATTCACCGACTTCACCGAAATCGGCGAAAGCTCCGAGACCGTGGGCGGCGACCTCGAAGCCTTCGTGGGGTACGTGGAGGGGCTCGAACAGCCATTTTCCGCGCCGGAGGACGATGGGCGGATAACGGCTGCGGAATAGCGGGAACATGGAAAAAGCGGCTCCGCGTTTCGTGGCTCCGCAAAGTGTGGGGCCGCTTTCTTTGCTTGCTGTAAAATCGGGGCGGAAGCGATCTCGAAGACGGGACGGGCCGCATGTGTGATCCGGCGATAAAGTGGGAGGGAAAGCACTCCCCGTATGACAAGCCCGAGGATTGGGTGTCGGAGTTCGAGAGGCGGGATCTTTCGTCGTGGATGCTCGGGGAGAAGATCCTCGCCAGCCATAACGAACGCCGCTTCCTCACCCGCGCCGCTGAGGACACCGTAGTGGCCGGTTCCGGCATACGTTTGCGGATCTCGGGCATAACCCCCCTCGCGCCGCTCGCCATACTCCACGGACGACTCAACGAGGAACCGCTCGACCTTTTCGGAAAAGTGGTCGTCCCTTATGAGGAGAAGCTCGACGCGCTGATAAACCTTCCGTCGGAGTCGAGTCCCGGAACGTATGTCTTCCTCGCGCAGCAATGGGAGCCGGGAAGGTCGGCGTATCCGGGGGCATCCCTTATATACGCTTCCAGCGCGGCCTCCGTGGAAGTGAGGCCGCATATAGATGATGAGGAGTTTTGGAACTCCTTCGAGCCGTGGCCCGAAGACCTCGCCGAGGAGGTTCGGAAGAACATAAGACAGGCCCGCAAGGGGCTTTGAGCATCGTCCCTCCCTCGTGAATTATCTTCTCGACACAAACACCGTGAGCTATCTCATGGAAGATCGTGCCTCCATTGTCCGCAGAGTGCGAGACGCGGGCGGACTGGCCTTTGTTTCCATTTCGACCATCACCCTCGCCGAACTTCGTTATGGACTCGGTATCATGCCCGAAAGCCGCAAGAAAGCGGCCGCCGTATCGAGTCTCGGACGCATCCTCGACTCGGATGTGGACACACGGCCATTCACCGCCTCCGCCGCCAATGTCTATTCCGAAGCCGGGGCGACGCTCAGGAAAGCCGGAATCGCCTTTTCTTTTCAAGACCTCGCCATCGCCGCCATCGCCATCTCCGAAAACAAAACCCTCGCCTCCAACGACGATTTCTTCGGCCATATGCGAAGCCTGTGCGGCCTCCGCTTCGAACGTTGGGAGCCGTAAATTTATCGTCGTCGCCCGAAGAAACGTCCCGGATACTTGTTATACCGTTCCCGGTTTTTGATGGCACAATACACCCATGCCACACATAGACTAGTGTTCCGGCATGATTGATTTGCTCCAAAACTCCGACTCGTCTATCGTGGGAGCGTCCATTCGCCCGACCCGTCGAGCGACGAGCGCGAGGAGGAGTATCCATGCCGAGGAGGAAGAACGCCGT
>JACCWD010000203.1 GCA_013697825.1 Rubrobacter sp. | reverse complement strand
CCGTCCTTCCGTCGCTCCGCTTTACGACTGAAATCTAAACCTTCCCGACCCGCCGCGCAACACGCTTTGTGTAGAATGGAGTTTCGGACTTTGTTCGTCCGACGGGATGGGAGGCAAACATGTCATCAACGATCGAGAACCTCGAACGCGAACTCGGCGAAGCGCAACGCGAACGCGAGGACGAGGAACGCGCCGTCGTCCGGGCCGAGAACACCCACGAAGCCGCATGCTCCGAGCGCGACGAGGCGTGGGCCGAAGGCGACTCCGCCGACCCGGAGGTCGCCGATCTCACCGCCCTCGTATACAAACGCCGCCGCGAACTTTACGAAGCCATAGACCGACTCAAAGCCGCCGAAGGGAAAGAAAGGCGAATAAAGAGCCGGCTCATGTACGTGCTTCCCGCCGAGCGACGCCGATACCTCTCCGGGACGGTGGACGAGGAGTTCGAGGAGCTTCTCTCCGCCATCGAGGAGGCGTACCGCGGGGATCTCCCGGATGTCTCCATCGCCGTGGTGAGCGAGCGTCCGGGCGAGATGGACTTGCGTGGAGACGCGACGTGGCGCGCCCTCGAACGCCTTTATAACGCGACCGTGAGACGGTGGGTCGAAATACGGAGCGGCGGCCCCTCGCGGACGGTCGAGCGCATGGCCCGCCAAGTCTCGTACTTCGCCGGGGGCCACATGCCCCGGGCCTTCGCCGCAGGCGAGGAAATAAAGCTCGGGCAAACCACCGGAAGGGAGGGCTTCAAAGAACTCCCGAAGTACGACAGCGAGGAAGGTCGGCTCTCGCTCGCGAGGATCACGACGAGGAGGTACCTCGACGAGAACTCGATCTCACGCCTCTCGAAACGACCCCCGACGCTCGTTCAAATAGCCGAGATCGCCCGTCTTTACCAGACGATGAGCCTGACGGTGGACGAGATCCGGTGGCGGCTCGAGCAACTCATCTCGCTCCGCCTCGAAGTCCTCGAAGCGGTGTACCGCCTCACCGGAGAACGCCGCCGCTTCTCCTTTTATGAGATCGCCCGCGCCGCGCGCCTCCTCGACGGCCACTTCCCCGACCCCGGCATCGCCGCCGAAGCCCTCGCGAACGCCGTCGAACGCGCCCTCGAAACCGTGGTTCCGCTCGTGGACGTGGCGTACATGAGCGTGACGAAATAGATTTCGCCGGATCCACCGGACGTGCGAAAATACGGGTGGAGGTCATTCATATGGAGAAAGAGCGTACGGAACTAAATAGTGATCTCCTCCGAGCGGTGCGAAATATCGCCCGCGAGGAGGATCGCGACGAGCGTGAGGTTCTCGAAGAGGCGGTGTCGCTTTTTCTGAGCCTCCGAAGTCGATTCGTGCCGGATGAACCCGACCGTGACGTTCGCCGAATATACGCCTCCTCCCCCCGATTCCGCGCACCCGGCAGCTTCAGAGAATACTTCGAGGAAGCCGCCCGATGGCAGGAAGAGAACGGAGTGGAGCCGCTCTCTGACGAAGAGGCGATGAAACTCGCCGACGAAGAGCTTCACGCCATGCGCCGGGAGCGCGACGAGCGCGAAAGAGCCGGCCGATAACGAGGGCCGTCCTCGACCCGAACACTCTCATATCCGCCCGAATATCACCGAGAGGCACGAACTCCCGCATCCTCGACGCGACCGAGGAGAGTCGCTTCGAAATGGTTCTTTCGAGACGCCTCATCGAAGAGATGAAGACCGCCATGGCGCGCCCCAAATTCCGCCGCTATTTTCCGGAGGCTGAAATCCCGAAATTCCTCTCTCGCCTGCTCTCCGCCTCCGCATTTCTCGCGGAGGAAGGTGAGGAAAACCCACGCTCTTTCGTCGACGGCCCGAAAGACGACTATCTCATCGAACTCGCCCTCGCCACGAACTCGGACGTGATCGTGAGCGGCGACCGCCACCTCCACGACCCCGCGAAGAACCTCCCCGTGCGTGTCGTCCGCCCCGCCGACTTCCTCGAAGAACTCGAAAACGCATGACGCGCCTCACCCATCCGAGAGGTCATGCTCCGGAACCGAAAGGTTGTACGGGCGGGCGGGCTTCTCGGCGAGGACGCGCACTTTGTACACGAAGTCCGGCACGAACTCGCCGCGGCGGACTTCGATTATCTCCACGGGCTGTCCGGTCGCTTTGAGCGCGGCCCTCCCCCCGACTTCGTAGCGGGCGGGGCGATCCCGGTCGACTGCCATGCGATTCTCCTCTCGGTGGTTTCCAAAGTTATAATGTCGCGTCGGACATTCTACGAAAGACCGAGGAGGAGCGAGAGATGCCAGACCGCTATGATCTCATCGTCATAGGCGCGGGGCCGGGCGGCGCGGCGACCGCTTTTTACGCCGCCCGATCCGGCCTCTCCACCCTCGTCCTCGACCGCCAAACGTTCCCCCGCGACAAACCGTGCGGCGACGGCCTCATGCCCCACGCCGCCGAAGAGATACGCCTCATGGGCCTCGGCGACTGGCTCGACGAACCCCGCCACGGAAGGTTCTCAGGCTTCTCAATGTACACCGACACCGCCGCCTTCCGCCAAAACGTCCCCCCCACCCTCCACGGCCCACACGGATACGTCGCCCGCCGCGAAGAAACCGACGAGAAACTCGCCGAGCGAGCGAAGGAATCGGGAGCCGAACTCCGCGAGGGACTCCGGGCGACACGGCTCCTCCGCTCCTCCGCCGGAGCCGTCGAGGGCGTCGTCGCCGAGAACGGAGAGGGCGAACTCCGCTTCGAAGCCCCGCTCGTCGTCGCGGCGGACGGCATCGGGGGCTTCGCCGGAGAAGGCATGAAAGTCCATCAAGACGCCGTTGCGAGAAGGCAATATTTCAAGAACGTGGACGGGCCGAACAAAGAGAATCTTCAAGTTTTCATAACGAGGGACATGAACGAGGATCACGCCGGATACGGATGGGTTTTCTACCTCGGCGATGGAACCGCGAACGTCGGGGCGGGCGTCTCCACGAAAGCTCTCGCGAAGACGGGCCGAAATCTGAAGGACTTTTACGACCGCTTCCTCGAAGAGCCGAGGATGAAGGCGTGGCTCGAAAACGCCGAGCCGGAAGGCCCGGCCAAAAGCTGGTCGTTGAAGATGGGCATGTGGGGCGCGAAAAGATACGGGCGCGGCATCATGACCGTCGGGGACGCGGGGAGCATGATCCACCCGATAAGCGGCGAGGGAGTCGGATACGCCATCGAATCGGGCCGCCTCGCCGCCTCGTGGGCGCACGAGGCCCACGCGAGAAACGATTTCTCCGCCTCCACCTTGTCGGGCTACGAAAAGCAACTAAAAAGCCAACGCGCCAAAGAACACGTCTCCGGACACGCGCTCGTGAACCTCGTCCCGAACCTCCACATGCTCGAGCCGGTCTTCAAAGCCTGCGAAACCAACGAGGACGCCCGCCGAACCCTCATAGCGGGCTTCACCGGGGACGAACCGATATACCACATGCTCAAACACCCCAAAGCCCTCGCCGCCGCCGCGAAAAAGATAGTGCGAGACAAAGTCGGATAAAACCGAAGTCCCCCGAGAAAAGAGTTCGCGCCAAACCCGGTTGATCGCCTCGGTGTCAAATGAAACCCAAGAAAATGGCCCCCGGCGAAGAATGCCGGGGGCCGTTTCTTTTCGTTCTTTATCCGACGAGGCGGACGTTGTCGATATAGAAGCTCGTGAGGCCGTCCTCGTCGGTTCCGGCGGCGAAGCTGAGATATCCGGTTTCGCCCGCGTACTCGGAGAGGTCTATTGTTTCGCGGCGCCATTTTCCGGCGTCCTCGCCCGTGTACCGGCGGAGGACGGTCGCCCGCTCGCGGCCCTCATCGGTGAGACGGACGGTGAGGCGGTCGCCGAAGGGGGCGCTCTCCTCGGTCGTGATCCTCACATTGTATGAGAGCCGGGCTCCGGGTGCGATCCTGACTTCCTGGCGAAGCTCGTCCACGCCATCGTTGTAGCCGCCGAGCCTCGCGAACTCGCCCTTGAGGACGAGCATCGCCCCGTCCGTCGCCCACTGCTCCCACCCGGTGTCCTGATCCGCGAAGTCGCTGTTCTCAAGGAGGTTCCTCGGCGGCTCCGGCTGCGGCTCCGGCCTCGGGGGCGGGGGGTCTTCCGGCTCGCCGCTATCGGCGGTTCGGGCGGAGGGGTCCACGAACCCACCGAAGTCCGTCGTCCAGTACCAGTCGAACGTCGAGCGTGGAACTTGTATGCGCGACACCCCGACGACTTTGTAGTTCGGGTCGAGCATCGCGGCGTTGTGGCTCGGGGAGTCCTTCCACGCCTGGAAAACCTCCTCCGCCGTCTCGTACCCGACGGCGAGGTTCTCGCCCTTGAAAGTATTGTAGTCATAGCCTTCGGCGGCCATCCGATCCCACGGCTGCGAACCCGCCGGATACCGGGAGCTTCCGACGGTGTCGTGGGCGAAGAAGCTAAATTCGGCCATATCTTCGTTGTGGCGCTCGGAGGCGACGGTGAGGTCGTCGGAGAGGGCGAGCGGGCCGGCTCCGTTTTGGGCGCGGTACTCGTTTATGAGCTCGAGGAACTTCCGTTCGTCGGAGTCGTATGCTGTGTCCGCAGAGGCAACGGCGGAGATGGCGAAGAGAAACAAAAGCGTAGCGGTTAAAGGGATCATGGCTATCTTCAGACGGAACATGTTTTCTCCTCGACCCTTTCCTCTCCTGTGAGCGCGACTCCGGCGCATCATGCCCGCTCCGCGAACCATCCGCCATACTCCAAATGAACTATTTTCCGCTTCATCCTCGCCCCTCCCGGCTTTCTGTCATGGCACGCCGCCAAATAATCGTTATCTTATGATCGTCCACACACCACGGAGGCTTTAGCGATTTGGCGAAGAAAGCGGCGTTCGAAACAAAGTCGAAGCGGGTTTACGTCCTCGAAGACGGACTCTTCATCACCGACGCGGGAAATATTTTAGGCGACACGGGCGGAAGGAAGATGCGTATACGGGGCGCGATGCACGCTGTCCTCATAGAGCCCCTCGAAGACAACGGCGAACTCATCCTCCTCGACGCGGGTTTCGGAGAGGACATCCCGGAACGCCTCGAAGGCCGATACGAACTCAGGCGCGAGAAGAGCCTCATGGGGGCCATCGAGGAGACGGGTCATACGGCGGAGGACGTGACGCACGTCGTGCTTTCGCACCTCGACCCGGATCACGTCGGGTGGGCCATAAACCCGCCGAGCTTCCCGAACGCGACCATTTACGCGCAAAGGGCCGCCCTCGAAGAAGCGAGAAACATGCCCGAGGACGACGGGCGAAACCTCGCGGTGGAGCCAATCGAAAGAGGCGTTGAGGAGGGATGGGTCGAGCTTGTGGACGGGGACGGCGAGGTGGCGAAGGGTATCTTCGTGGAGGTTCGGGCGGGTCATTCGGAGGGGCATCAAATCGTGTGGATCGAGGACGAGGCGCTCTTCACCGCCGACCTCGCCCCGAGCAAAATATTCCTCGACCCGGACATCATAGCCGGTGTGGACACCGACCCCGAAGCCGCCCGCCGGAACCGCATCGAAGTTTTAGCGGAGGCCGAGAAAAGGGACGCCCCCGTCATCCTTTACCACGAGCCGAAGGACTCGGTGGTCAAAGTCCGCAAATCCGAGAAGGGCTTCGAGGCGACGCCCGTGGAGGACAGCGAGTAGCGAATAGCGAGTGGCGAATAGAAAAACTTGTATCTTGAAAGCGGTCGTCCACAATGGCGGCCAGCAGGGGCGCGGTAGACCGGAAAACACTGGGCCCGAAGCAGATGCCGTCGAGTAGCAAGGGTCGCCGCGCCCGTCTT
>JACCWD010000184.1 GCA_013697825.1 Rubrobacter sp. | reverse complement strand
GGCCAGCGCGCTTCGGGAGCCGCCCCTCCCTCGTCGGCCTTCAGCAATATGCGCGCGTGGGTCAACTCGTGCGTCGAAGCCGATCCCCGGGAGATCAGCCCGCCGAGCCTTTCGCGCTCCTCTGCGGGCAGCATCACGGCGTTCTTCCTCCTCTGCATGGATACTCCTCCTCGCGCTCGTCGCTCGACGGGTCGGGCGAATGGACGCTCCCACGATAGACGAGTCGGAGTTTTGGAGCAAATCAATCATGCCGGAACAGTAGTCTATGTGTGGCATGGGTGTATTGTGCCATCAAAAACCGGGAACGGTATTACAGTAGATACCTATCATGTCTCACAAACTATTTATCGGCTATTCCGTGTAAAAACTTTATCCGCGAGAGGAATTGCCGGCTCCGGACGCCGCCCCCTTTCAGTAGACTGCCAACATGTCGGCTTCGTGCGCCCCGTCCGTCTGGTTCATGTTGTGGAAGCCGTGCATCCTGTCGAAGAAGGTGTCCTTCCGGGATCCTCGACGGGCGGAGGATATAGTCCGGCTCGGCGTAATCAGTGTCCGGGGAGTCCTCGTATTCCTCCACCGCCTCCTCGACGGTGAGGTCTCATGGGAGATCCACGACCGCGAGATCGTCGCAGGGGGTTTCCTCCTTCGTCTCGGCGTCATTGCGGTCGTTTATCCGTTCGAGGTCGGCGTCCGTCGCGCTGTCGGCGAGCTTGACGATGTGCGCCAAAAACAAAGCCCCCAAAATCCCGGCAAAAAACTCGCTCTCCGCGAGAGCGCCGCCATAAATTCTCCGCATCTCTTCGTATGAACCGCACTCCGACCACCGACATGAATCGTCATCGACCGGAGGGCGGGATCCTTTAATCCCGGTGAACCGAGACCGGCTCCAGAATTCTATCCCACCCGCTCACGACGGGCGATATTCCCCGAACACTCCCCGCAAAGTGTCCGATACTTCCCCGAGCGTCGCCATGTTTCCGAGGGCTTCCTTCATCGGATAAAGGAGGTTTTCCCCGTTCTCGGCGGCGGCCTTTATTCGAGCGAGGGACTTCTCGACCGCCGGATTGTCGCGGCTTTCTTTGAGTTCGTTTATGCGGTCGGTCTGGCTCGTTTGAATCGACTCGTCCACGGAGTGGAGATACATGTCCGGATCCTCGTCGGACTCGTGACGGTTCACCCCGACTATTATGCGTTCTTCTTTTTCGATCTCGCGCTGATAGCGGAAAGCCGCGTCTTCGATCTCGTTTTGCATGTACCGCTCTTCGATGGCAGATACCGAGCCGCCCATCCCGTCTATGAGCTCGATGTACTCCCACGCTTCTTCCTCCACCGCATCCGTGAGCGACTCAACGAAATACGAACCGGCGAGAGGGTCGGCGGTGTCGGTCACGCCGCCCTCGCTCGCGAGGATTTGCTGCGTACGCAACGCGATCCTCGCGCTCCGCTCCGTCGGAAGCGCGAGAGCCTCATCGAAGGCGTTCGTGTGCAAACTTTGCGTCCCGCCGAAGACGGCGGAGAGGGCTTGGACGGCCGTGCGAACGATGTTGTTCTCGGCTTGCTGCGCGGTCAATGAAGAACCCGCCGTCTGCGTGTGGAAGCGGAGCTTCATGCTCTTCTCGGAAGAAGCCCCGAAGCGATCCTTCATTATTTTCGCCCACATCCTCCGCGCCGCCCGATATTTCGCCACTTCTTGAAAGAGGTCGTTGTGCGCGTTGTAGAAGAACGAGAGACGCGGCGCGAACTCGTCCACGTCGAGCCCGGCCTCGACCGCCGCCTCGACGTATGCGATGGCGTTCGAGAGGGTGAAGGCGAGTTCTTGAACGGCGGTCGATCCGGCCTCCCGGATGTGATACCCGCTTATGGAGATGGTGTTCCACTTCGGAAGCTCCCTCGCGCAGTACGCGAACATGTCGGTGGTGAGGCGCATGGAGGGTTCGGGCGGGTATATGTACGTGCCTCGGGCGAGGTATTCCTTGAGGATGTCGTTTTGGGTGGTTCCGGTTATTTCGTCGGGCTTCGCGCCTTGCTCCTCGGCGACGAGCGAATAAAGGAGGAGGAGCGTGGATGCGGTCGCGTTTATCGTCATCGAGGTCGAGACTTCGGCGAGCGGTATCCCGTCGAAGAGGTCGCGCATGTCGAGGATGGAGTCGATGGCGACCCCGACTTTGCCGACCTCGCCCGCCGCGAGGGGATGGTCGGAATCCCTTCCCATTTGCGTCGGGAGGTCGAAGGCGGTGGAGAGTCCGGTCTGGCCGTTCTCGGTGAGGTATTTGAAGCGCTCGTTCGTCTCCTTCGCCGTCCCGAACCCGGCGTACTGGCGCATCGTCCACGGACGGCCCCGGTACATCGTCGGATATACGCCGCGAGTATATGGGTATTCGCCGGGGTCTCCGAGGCTTTCGTCGTAGTCGAAGCCGTTCAAGTTCTCCGGTTTATAGAGAGGCTCGACCTCGATGCCGCTCTCGGTGTGCCTCTCGTCCTTGCGGCGCTTGTCGGTGTCCACGCACGGCCTCCCTCGGTTTCTTATTCGCCCTTCCCCCGCAATTCTACAAGCTCGGTGAGGACGCCGAAGGCCTCCTTCGGATGGACGAACGCCATCCGGGCACCCCCCGCCCCGATGCGCGGTGTCTCGTCAATGAGTTCGACGCCGCTCTCTTTGAGTTCCGCGAGCGACCTTTCGATATCCTCGACCTCGAAGGCGACGTGGTGGAAGCCCTCGCCGCGCTTTGCGATAAATTTGCCGACCGGGGAATCGGGGCGGGTCGGCTCCACGAGTTCGATCATTGATTCTCCGACGTGGAACATCGTCGCTTTTATGCCTTGATCCTCGACCGTCTCCGGCTCGACCGTCTCCGCCCCGAAGTGGACTCGATAAAACTCCGATGCTTTCTCGACGTTTTCGACGGCGTATCCGAGATGGTAGATTTTCTTGAGCATGTTTCCTTTCCGGTAAAATCCTGTTGGATCCGACGAACTACAAGCGGGAGATAAAAATGGCCGAGAGCGTTCTGTCGAAAATACAGGAATTGTCCGAGGAGCGGGAGAAGATCCTCGCCCGCGAAGGCTCGCATCACGCCGAGTCGGGCGACGGCGGGCGCATCCAGACCATTGACCACGATCTTCAAGTTTTGTGGGATCTCCGCCGCCGGGAGCTAGCCGGGGACTCGGTGAGCCTCGACGAGGATTTCTACGACCGCTACGACAAATACAACGGGTAGCGGCGAACCCGAACTCCGCCCTTATCCATCACATTGTGGGTCGAGAGGAGACGTCGGCCCATTCGAGTTCGGTGGAGGCTTTGTCGAGGATCTTCCGAAACTCCTTCGCGTCGTCGCCTGAGAATTGCTTTCGCCTCGCGTCCGGCATGACGTTTATCGTCCGTCCGTCGGCGTAGCGAATGATGACGCGTCGGACTCCGCCCCGCTCGTCGGCGGTTCCCTGCATGTTTTGCTCTCTGTTTATCCCGTGCATAAAAACGCCCCCTAGTTTCTCTGGCCTTTGGCGATGCTTCCGATGATGCCGTCTATGTACCCGGCCATTTGGTGGAGTTCGTACGCCGCGAACTCGTCGTTGAGCTTCGACTTGAACGAGTCGGTGTCGCCGCCCTCGAACTCTATGACGATCTCACGTATCCCGTTCGGTTCGAGGTTCCCCCGGAGGTCGAGGGCGCTCCCCGTCCATTCTCTCCCATTCTCCAAATCGTCTCCTTCCTTATGCGAATCTCCGGCATGACGCATAGTACCAAAGCTAAAGCGGCCATAATGGCGACGCCGCGATGAGAAGCGGAGCGAACATGAGCGCGGGGAGCATATTCGCCACATGAACCTCTTTCAGATCGAGGAGCATAAGCCCGAGGCCGAAGATCAAAACCCCGCCCGTCGCCGTCGCCGCCGCGACCATAGCCTCGGTTATGAACGGCTCGATGAAGCTCGCGCCGAACGTCAAACTTCCTTGAACGACGAGAACCGTCCCCGCCGAAAGCAAAACCCCCCACCCGAGAACCGAGGCGAACGCGAGCGAGGCGATGAAATCGAGCGCGCTCTTCAGCGCGAGAAGCTCGTAATTCCCCGTGAGGCCATCCTCGAAGGAGCCGATGATCGTGAGCGGCCCCACGCAAAAAAGCAAACTCGTCGTCACGAAAGCCCGGCTCACCGGACTCTCCCCCCGCGAAAACCTCTTTTCGAGATAATCCCCGAACCTTTTCAATCCGGCCTCGATGCCGATGAGTTCCCCGACCACCAAACCCAAAACCACGCTCACGAGCGGCACGAGCGGGTTCGAGAATTCGAGAAAGTTCGAAACCCCGACGAGGAGCGTCACGATCCCGATCGCCCCCATCGCCGTGCTTCGCATCCCCTCCGGCAACCTCGCCCCGACGAGCGTCCCGATCCCCCCTCCGACCAAAACAGCGACGACGTTTATGGCGGTCCCGACTCCCATAAGTGCGGAGTATACGCGAAGCGGAACATCAAAAAGCCCGGCCCGAAACCGGACAAAAACCGAAACCACAGCCGCTCACATACATCGTCATTCGGCCATCCACCAAAAAGCCGACGGCTGAAAGCGCGTATTCCGGGAGAAACCGAAACACGCTCCCCACAGCTGAGTTCATGAAAGTCGATCCACACTCCCGCAAGTCTTAGGTCGGCGAACGCGGCCTCTGCGCCAGAGTATTCTCCGAAGCCCGAATCGCCGAAAGATCGAGCCTCCCGAAAACGCTCCTCAGCAGCTTCCGACGCCCCCTCCGTCGCACCCGCCACCGAAGCCTCCCCCGCCGTCGGAGCCGCCGAAGTACGCCCCGCCGTGTCCGGTTTGCGAATACGCCCCCGCGTTCCGGGCCTCGACGCTTCCCCTTTCCACGTCCGGGAAATCCCCCTCCTCGTAGCCGAAAGTCCCCCGCTCCCATGAGAGATAAACCGAGATCAACGCCGCAACCTCACCCACGACCACCCCGAGAACGACGCTGTCCGTGAAACCGAAAGCGGCAACCCCTGCGCATAACGAAACGAAAGCCCCGAATAAATAAGCCATCACCCTCATGACATACCTCCTTCGATCGGAACCCTCTCGATCGGAACCCTCGCGGCACCGCCCGCGAAGGAGAGGGAGCATGTGCCTCGTTTTACGATACCCATACCCGGCACGCCACAAAAGCATCATTTGGCGGCGGAGTCGGGCGAAAAATCGCCGCCGCGATCCCGTATAATCACCGACCGTCGTTGCGGGCCGCGAGGAGGATTTTCAGCTTGGATCTCTACGAACATCAAGGCAAGGAACTGCTTAAAGAATACGGCTTGGAAACCCTTCCGGGCAAAGTCGCAACCACCCCAAAGGAAGCGAGGGACGCAGCCGAGGAGATCGGCGGCACCGTCGCCGTGAAAGCACAGGTTTTGACCGGGGGCCGGGGCAAAGCCGGGGGCATCAAAGTCGTGGACAACCCCGAAGACGCCGAGAAGGCCGCCGAGCAAATCCTCGGCATGGACATAAAAGGCCACACCGTCGGCCGCGTATACATCGAGGGCGGGGCGGAGATCGAAACCGAAATGTACCTCTCCGTCATGGTGGACCGCGAACGGAAGCAATCCCTCCTCCTATTCTCCACAGAAGGCGGCGTGGACATCGAGGAAGTCGCCGAAACAAAGCCCGAAGCTATAGTTCGGCTTTACGTTGACCCTCTCGTCGGGCTTCAACCTTTCCAAATCCGGGAAGTCACTTTCGCATCCGGCCTCTCCGGCGATGCGGCGAAGGGCTTCGGGAAGACGCTGCAAAACCTGTATAAAGCCTTCGAGGGCGCGGACGCGAGCCTCGTCGAGATAAACCCCCTCGTCGTTACGAAAGGCGGCGAAGTCCTCACCCTCGACTCGAAGGTGACGGTGGATAATTCGAGTTTGTACCGCCACAAGGACATCGCGGATTTGCATGACGCGGCCGCCGCCGACCCGCAGGAGCAACGGGCGCAGGAAGCCGGACTCCAATATGTGAAGCTCGACGGGGACGTCGGGATACTCGGGAACGGGGCGGGGCTTGTGATGAGCACGCTCGACGTTGTCGCTCAGGCTGGCGGGGAGCCTGCGAACTTCTGTGATGTCGGCGGCGGCGCGGACGCGGAGCAGATTTCGACGGCGCTCGACATCGTCACGTCGAATGAGAACGTGCGGAGTGTGTTCTTCAATATCTTCGGTGGCATCACTCGCGGCGACGAGGTGGCGAAGGGGCTTCTCGCGGCCATCGAGAGGACGAACATCGAGCATCCCATCGTCGTGCGGCTCGACGGGACGAACGCCGAGGAGGGGCGGAGGATCCTCTCGGAGAACACCCCGGCGAACGTCCACACCGAAGAGATGATGCTCGACGCGGCCCGAAGCGCCGTGAAGCTTGCGAAGAAAGGCGGCAATTAGCCGATGGCGATACTCGTAGACGACAATACAAAGCTCCTCGTTCAAGGCATCACCGGGCGGGAGGGAGCCTTCCACACCGGGCGCATGATCGAGAGTGGCACGAACGTCGTGGCCGGGGTGACGCCCGGAAAGGGCGGGCAAACCGCCGACGGCGGCGTCCCCATTTTCAACACCGTGGACGAGGCCGTCAAAGAGACCGGAGCGAACGCGAGCGTCATCTTCGTGCCGCCGCCGTTCGCCGCCGACGCCATCTTCGAGTCGCTCGGGAGTGACCTCGGGACGGTTTGCTGCATCACCGAGGGAGTGCCGGTGCATGACATGATGCGCGTCGCGAACTATATGCGCCTCAAAGACGCCACCCTCATCGGGCCGAATTGTCCGGGGGTTCTCTCGCCGGGGAAGGCGAACGTCTCGATCATGCCCCAAAGCATCTTCACGCCGGGGAATGTCGGAGTGGTTTCGAGGAGCGGGACGTTGACTTATCAAGTCGTCAACGAGCTCACGCAGATGGGGATCGGGCAGACATCGGCGGTCGGCATCGGGGGCGACCCCATAATCGGGACGGACTTCATCGAAATACTTTCGCTCTTCGAAGCCGACCCGGACACCGAGTGTGCGGTGATGATCGGGGAGATCGGGGGCAACGCCGAGCAACGCGCCGCCGAGTACATCCAGTCCGAGATGACCATCCCCGTCGTCGCGTACATCGCGGGCTTCACCGCCCCCGAAGGAAAGACGATGGGCCACGCCGGAGCCATAGTCTCCGGCGGCGACACGACCGCCGATGCGAAGTCGAACGCCCTCCGAAAGGCGGGCATCCGGGCGGCGGAGAACCCGTCGGAGGTCGCCAGTCTCGTCGCCGACGCGCTCGGCAAATAGCCCGGTAAACACGGCTTCGAGCCGTTCGCGGGGAGGGCGTTTCGCCCTCCCTTTTCCTTGCCGGAAAATAGTCCGCCGGGACGTTGACAACCCCTCGCGGCGGGGGTATATCTTCCGGCGACAACGGCATGAACGCCGAACCTCCGTGAGCCGTCGGAGGGCGGGGGAACCACACCGGGACTCGTTCCCTCGGGGTGAATCGTTGGCGGAGGCGAAGCCTCCGAAACGACGGGCTTATCTCTTTCGGCCCGAACCCGACAGCTAACCCCGCAGGCGCGAAAGAAAGGGACGTTATGTTTTGCCGTGTTCCGGCACCGGGACGCTTCTCCGCCGCTCGCGACGGTCGGCGATGAACGCCACCAAGCGTGATGGATCTCGGCTCGGGCGGTGGCTTCTCGAAGAGCGCGTCGAGGAGGTTACGGGGCCGGAGGCGAAGGGAAGCGGGGAGTCGCACCCGTGGTGGAAGGTCGTGTGCCTCACCGGGGTGGACTATTTCTCGACGCTCGGGTATTTGCCGGGCATCGCCGCCCTCGCGGCGGGCGCCCTCTCCCCCGTCGCCATGCTCCTCATCGTTCTTCTCACGCTCTTCGGGGCGTTGCCGATGTATCGGCGGGTCGCCTTCGAGAGTCCGCGCGGACAAGGTTCCGTCTCGATGCTCGAAAACCTCCTCTCGTTTTGGAAGGGGAAGCTCCTCGTGCTTTCGTTGCTCGGGTTCGTGGCGACGGTGTGGCTCGTGACGATCACGCTCTCGGCGGCGGACGCGACCGCGCACATCGTCGAGAACCCGTTCGCCCCGGCGCTCCTCCGCGAACACGAAGTCGCCCTCACCATCGTTTTGCTCGCCGTCCTCGGAGCGGTGTTCTTGAAAGGGTTTCGGGAGGCCATCGGGATCGCCATCTTCATCGTCGCCGCGTTCCTCTCGATGAACCTCGTCGTCGTGGCCGCCGGAATTTACGAGGCCGCGACGAACCCCGCCCACGTCATCGGATGGCGAAACGCCCTCGTCGCGGACTATGGGAACCCGCTCGCCATAGTGGGCGTCTCGCTCCTCGTCTTTCCGAGGCTCGCGCTCGGGCTTTCGGGTTTCGAGACGGGGGTGAGCATGATGCCGCTTGTGAGAGGGCATGAAGCCGACGACCCGGAGCGTCCGGCGGGGCGCATAAAGAACACCGGGAGGATGCTCACCGCCGCCGCGATCATCATGAGCTTCCTCCTCCTCGCCACGAGCTTCGTGACGGTCGTCCTCATCCCGCCGGAGGCGCTCGAGCCGGGCGGAGCGGCGAACGGACGGGCGATGGCGTATATCGCGCACGAGTACCTC
The DNA here is from genome assembly GCA_013697825.1 of Rubrobacter sp. Classification (GTDB taxonomy): domain Bacteria; phylum Actinomycetota; class Rubrobacteria; order Rubrobacterales; family Rubrobacteraceae; genus JACCWD01. The sequence goes on along the minus strand of JACCWD010000184.1, from coordinate 4,314 downwards.
GGGGACGCCTTCGGGACGGCGTACGACCTCGCCACCATCTCGATACTTTGGTTCGCGGGAGCGTCGGCGATGGCGGGGCTTCTCAATATCGTGCCGAGGTACCTTCCCCGGTACGGGATGGTTCCGGAGTGGGGACGGGCGATACGTCCCCTCGTCCTCGTGTACACGACCATCGGTGTCGCTCTCACCGTCGTCTTCGAGGCCGACGTGGACGCGCAAGCCGGGGCGTACGCCACCGGGGTTCTCGCGATGATGACGTCGGCGGCCTTCGCCGTGACGCTCTCGGCGCGGCGGAGGGGTTCGAGGAAGGGGACGCTCGCTTTCGGGGTCGTCACCGCCGTCTTCGTTTACGCGCTCGCGGCGAACGAGATACAACGTCCCGACGGGATCGTCATCGCGCTTTTCTTCGTCGTCGCGATCATCGTCTCCTCGCTCGTCTCGCGGGTGGGCCGCTCGACCGAGCTTCGGCAAGAGAGGATCGAGGTGGACGAGGTGGCCCGGCGGCACATCGAAGAAGCAAATGAACGCGGGGAGATCCACATAGTCGCCCACCGCCGCCACCGGGGGAAGCTCCGCGAGTACGCCGCCAAAGAAAAAGAACAGCGCGAAGACAACCACATCCCGCCTGAGGCGCCGATCCTCTTTCTCGAAGTGGACGTGGCCGATCCCTCGGAGTTCACTGACGTGATGGAGGTGCGGGGCGTGAAGGTCGGGCGGCACAAAATACTCCGGGCCGAAAGCTCGACGGTTCCGAACGCCATCGCCGCGTTCCTCCTTCATCTTCGGGACGAGAGGGGAAAGAGGCCGCATTGCTATTTCGGGTGGACGGAGGGGAACCCCATCGTGTACCTCCTCCGGTACGTCCTCTTCGGGGAGGGGGACACCGCGCCCGTAACGCGCGAGGTGCTCCGGGAGGCCGAGCCGGACCCGCGCCGGAGGCCCGCCATCCACGTCGGCGGGTAATGTAAAATCGAGGCGAAAGGGAGCGCGGCTTCGCGGAGCATCGTCGGGGCCGCCGAGAGTTTCGGGAGGGTGAGAAAAGATGTCGTTCGGACGGAATCGAAGGCCGCAAAACAGAAAAGAGCGGCGGCGGAAGACGAGCCGGAGCCAAAAACAAAAAAGCGAGGGCGCGGGTCGCGACCTCGCCCTCGCCATCGCGGCATTCTCGGTGGTTATTTTGATCGGCATCTTCGCCCTCATATACCTCGCCGGATAAATCGGGGCTGCCGTCCACGTCGGCGGGCGATCCGGTACACTTCGGTTTTTCGGAGAAGCGAGAGGGAGTCGAGGAATGCGTACGGTCATAATCGGGGCGGGAGAGGTCGGCTTCACGACCGCGAGGATGCTCTCGGGCGAGGGCCATCAAGTCGTCCTCATCGAGCAAAACGAAGCCCTTGTGCAAACCGTCACCGAACAACTCGACGCCCTCGTCATACACGGAAACGGCGCCAGCCCAAAGGCGCTCTCCGAAGCCGGGATCGAGAAGGCCGATCTCCTCGTCGCCTCCTCGAACTCCGACGAGGTGAACATCATCGCGTGCCTCTCCTCGAAGGCGCAAGGCGTCGAACGCACCGTCGCCCGCCTCCACAACCCGGACTATTACGACCCGGAGGAGCCGCTCGCCCGCGACCTCCTCGGCATAGACTTCGTCATCCACACCGAGGAGATGGCGGCGAGGGCGATAAAGGACGCGCTCATGGTTCCGGGCGCGGTGAACATAGACAACTTCGCCGACGACGCCATCGAGGTCGCCGAGGTCGTCCTCAACGCGAACTCGCCCATCGTCGGGCATGCCCTCAAGGACGCGAAGCTCCCGGAGCAAAGCCTCATCGTCGGGGTGGTGAGAGACGGCGAAGCCCTCGTACCCGGCGGCGGAACCGTGCTTCGCGAAAAGGATCACGTCCTCCTCATAAGCGGCCGGACGCGCCTCGCCGAGGTCGTCGGAGCCGTCGCCACCGACACGAAACCCGTTAAAGAGGTCGTTATTTACGGCGGCGGGCGAATCGGACTCCGCCTCGCCCTCGCGCTCGAAAAAGCGAAGATGAGCGTGAAGGTCATCGAGCGGAACGAAGACCGCGCCCGCGTCGTCGCCTCGCAAATGAAGCGCGGCTTCGTCCTCCACGCCGACGCCCTCTCCGAGGACTTCCTTTTACAAGAAAGAGTGAATCACGCCGATGCCTTCGTCGCCGTCACAGGCGACGACCGGGCGAACCTCCTCGCGGCGATGTACGCCAAAAGGCTCGGGGCGAGGCACACCATCGCGGGCCTCAGCCGGGGCGAGTTCGCGCCGCTCTCCGAGGCTCTCGGAGTGGACGTGACGATCTCCCCGAGGATGCTCGCCGCCGAGGCGATACTCCGTTTCGTGAGGCGCGGGGAAATAGTCAACGTCGCGCTCCTCGAAGGCGGGGCCGAGATGATCGAGCTCCGCGTACCGGAGAAATGCCGCCTCAACGGCAAGCCCCTCGCCGAAGTGAGCTTCCCGAAAGGCGCGATCATCGGCGCATTGCTTCGCGGAGACGAAGTCATAATCCCGACCGGGCGCGACTCCCTCCAGCCGGGCGACGACGCGGTCATCTTCACCGTGAGTTCCTCGGTGGACGAGGTCGAAGAACTCTTCGCGTCGTGAGGAGGTCGCTGCGCTCCGGTTCTCGGTTTTTAGTTCTCGGTTCTCAGCAAAAACCAATAACCCGAGCGAAGGCGAAGCGACATGCATCTTAGGGTCATTGCGAACGCGCTCGGAGTGGTCGCCGCCGCGCTCGGGGCGGGCATGCTCGTGCCGGGTATCTTCTCCGCTTTCGTCGGGGATGGGAACTCGGCCATATTCCTCGTACCCGCCATCTCCTCCATCGTCGGCGGGGGTGTTCTTTTTTACTTCACTCGCCGCACCGAGAACACGTATGTCTCGATACGCGACGTGTTCCTCATCGTGTCGCTCGGCTGGATCGGGGTCGCGGCCATCGGGTCGCTTCCATTCTCCATCTCCGGGACGCTCACTCCGGTGAACGCTTTCTTCGACTCGATGGCCGGGTTCACGACGACCGGAGCCTCCACGATCCTCGTCCCCGAAAACACCGCGCCGTCCTTGCTTTTATGGCGGAGCATGTCGCAGTGGGCGGGCGGGATCGGGATCATCGTCCTCTTCGTCTCGATCGCCCCGATCGTCGGCTTCGGCGCGACGCAGCTTTATTCCGCCGAGATGCCAAACCCGACTCAAGAACGCATCACACCCCGCATTCAAGATACGGCGAAAGTTCTCACGTACATATACCTCTCGCTCACCGTCGGCATCTCGCTCGCGCTTCTCCTCGCGGGCATGGGAATCTTCGACGCGGTGAACCACGCCCTCACGACGGTGGCGACGGGCGGGTACTCGACGCGCTCGGACTCCATAGCCGCCTTCGACTCCGTCCCCATCGAGGCGGTCATAATCGTCGGCATGATCCTCTCGGGGACGAACTTCACTTTGTATTTCTTCGCCGCGCAAGGAAGGCTCCGCCGCGCCGCCACAAGCCCCGAACTCCTCGCGTACCTCGCGATCATCGCGACGGGCGCGCTCTTCATGACGGGTTCGTTGTATTTCTTCGACTACAACGACTCGCTCCTCCGATCCTTCCGGGAGGCCGTCTTCCAGAGCGCGAGCCTCTCGACGGGAACGGCGTTCTCGACGGCGGACTGGAACGCATGGGGGCCGCTCTCGCAGGGGATACTCATGGTTCTCATGGCAATCGGCGGCTGCGCGGGTTCGACGAGCGGCGGGATAAAAGTGGTTCGCGTCGTGCTTCTCGCCAAAAGCGTCACGCAAGACGCATTCCGCATGATCCACCCCCGCGCCGTCACCCCACTCACCATAAACGGCCGCGTCGTCCCCGAACGCCTCCGTGTCGCGTTTCTCGGCTTCTTCTTCGTGTACGGGGCGACATTGGCGGTCGGAACGCTCCTCATGGCTCTCCACCAAGTCCCGCTCGGAGACGCTTTCGGCTCGGTGTTCGCGTGCGTGAATATCACCGGCACCTCCCTCGGCCCGGTCGGCGACCCGGATTTCTACGCCGCCCTCCCCGCCTCGGCGAAGTTCATCCTCACCTTCTTCATGCTCCTCGGCCGCCTCGAATTGTTTACAGTTCTCGTGCTTCTCACACCCGCTTTCTGGCGGACGTGAGGCGCTTCGCGCCGTTCTCGGTTTTCAGTTTCTAGTACTACAGTTGTAAATCATGCCAGCAGCACGCCCCTCCGCTTGTAGTGGCTGCGCCTGGCTACGGCCTGACGGCGGCGACGCCATGACGACCACGAGAGCGCCTCCCCCCAACGCGGAGGACG
>JACCWD010000176.1 GCA_013697825.1 Rubrobacter sp. | reverse complement strand
CGTCAGGATTGATCCTTCCGCAAGCCGGGCTTCAGGCTTCAGGTTTCAGGCATCAGGAAATACTCCCCGGTCGAGCCGCCCTCGCCGAGCGGGACTTCGATGGCATGGTGGCTCAACCTTTGTGAATTCCGCTGTGAGAACTAAAAAGGCTCATCGGCCCCCCTCTCAAACCGCCCCCGCTCTCCCCGGCGGCCAGAAACGGAACAACGCGGAGCCGATGATGGAATCCTCCGGAAGCGGGCCGAAGATGCGCGAGTCGAGCGAGTTCCCCCGGTTGTCGCCCATGACGAAGTAGTGTCCCTCGGGGACTTCGACCGGGCCGAAGAAGGTGACGCTCGGGGCGGCATCGTTCACGTATGGCTCCTCGACGGGCGAGCCGTTTATAAAGAGGTCGCCGTTTCGGAGTTCGACGGTTTCGCCGGGGAGTCCGATGGTTCGTTTTATGAGCGGGGTTTCTCCCCCGGCGGGGTCGTCGAAGAGGACGATGTCGCCGCGCTCCGGTGTGGAGAAGTCGTCGGCGAGTTTGTTTATGAGAACCCGGTCGTCGATTTCTATGGTGGGGATCATGCTCCCCGAGTCTATGAAAACAGGCGAGGCGACGACGGGGCGGACGAAACCGAAAACGAACACGAAGCAAAGCGCGAGCATGACGAGAAACTCGATGCTTCCGCGGAGACGGTTTCCCGGCCCCTCCCTCACAGGAGGATGTCGAGGCGGTTTATCGGCCAAAAGAGGAGGAAAGCCTCGCCCTCGATATTTTCGTACGGGACGGGGCCGAAGACGCGCGAGTCGGCGGAGTTCGCCCGGTTATCGCCCATCATGAAGACGTGATCCTCGGGGACGGTCTCGGGGCCGAAGAAGCTCGCGTCCGGGGTTTCCTGGTTGAGATACGGTTCGGTTTGGGGTTCGCCGTTCACGAAAAGCTGTCCGTTTTGGACCCGGATCTCGTCCCCCCCGACGGCGGCGACTCGCTTTATGAGGTCTTGCCCGTCCCCCTCGACGCTCTCGAAGACGAGGATGTCGCCCCGATCCGGCTCCGTGAAATCATAAATGAACTTATTCACGAGAACCCGGTCGTTTATGAGGAGCGTCGGAACCATGCTCTCCGACGGAATATAAAAAGCCTCGACGATGAACGGCCTCACTACGCCGAAGACGAGCGCGAACGAGACGAGCAAAATAACGATGAACTCGATGACGCCGCGCAAAGAGCCGCCGGACTTCGCGGATCGGCTTTCGCGTTGCTCGCGGCGCGTCTCGAAGTCGTTTTCGTCGTAGTGGGGAAATTGCTCGGACATAAGAAGACAAAGGATAACCCACGCGAAGGAAGATGACCCGCCGAAACCGCACTCTTTTGCGAGATGTTTCTCCATGGGACGGACGTGTTCGATGCCTTTCGCCCGCCCGAGCGAGCGCTCGAACGAAAACACGTCTTCGAGATACATGGACGGAACCCTTCGACGAATATGGCTCCTCCAATGACTCCATCCGCGTACATCCCAATCCACCCGCCAAAGAATCCGACCCCGCTTCCGAGGCGCACGAAGGGATCTTGGCTTTCCAACCTCTCCCGAATACAGCGTATTCGCCGGGCGGAATAGTGCGCGTCGCGGCGGCTCGGTATACTTCGCCGAGACGCACTTCATGGAAGGGAAAGCTCGTGGCGGCACAAAAAACATCGAAGCTCCGCGCCGCTTCGATCTCTTTCTTGTGCGCCTTTGCCATGTTTCTCTTCGCCGCGTGCTCCTCGGCCCCGTCCGAGACGGACGCTTCGGCGGAAGAGGAGACGACGAACAGCGAGCCGACGGCGAGCGAGCCATCGGCCCTCCTTCCCGATATAGTCCCCGCTCTTCCGACGAACCTCGTCGTCGAGCCAGACGACGACGGGAGGCTCCTCCTCGCCTTCGACACCCAGTTCGACAACCTCGGCGACGGCCCGCTCATCATCGAGGGCGAGATGATGGAGGCCGAGACGATGGACGCCCGCCAGTCGGTCGAGTATGAGGATGGCACGACGAGGGAGAGGGAAGGAAAAGCCGGAGAGCTTCGCTTCGAGCGTTCCGAGGATCACAACCACTGGCACTTTTTCCGGTTCATGCGATACGAGCTTCGAGACACGGGCGGGGAACTCGTCGCCCCCGACCAAAAGACCGGATTTTGCGTCGGCGACCGATACGACGCCGACCCCGAAGTTCGAATGGAGGGTGAACCCGACCCGCCCGGCGTCTTCGACATCGCCCCCGACGGCGACTGGTGCGCCGAGGACGACCCCGACCGAGAAGAACTCACCATGGGCCTCTCCGTCGGATACGGCGACAACTACGCCGCCTTCCTCGAAGGCCAATCCATAGACGTGTCGGACGTTCCGAGCGGGGAATACATCCTCGTAAAACGCGTAAACGCCGACCTCGAAGAAACCGACACCGAAAACAACGCCGCCTCGCTCCTCATCGAACTCGATGCCTCCGAAGAAGAGCCGAGCGTCTCCGTCATCGAAAGCTGCCCGGACAGCGAGAGGTGCGGGTGAAGCCGGGCTTCAGGTTTCAGGTTTCAGGTTTCAGCAAGAACGGGTTTTCGATGGCGCGGCATCGCGATGACGACCATCTCCGCTTCGTGACGCGATACCTCCGCACCATTCCCGCCGTCCTCAAGAAAAGCCGACGGCTGCAATTTGTCAGCGGAGTTCGTGAAGGTTGATCCAAAATTCCGCGAGGTTCCGCCCGGTGAGTGCAGTCTGTCCGGCAAGTATTTCCTGAAGCCTGAAACCTGACGCCTGAAACCCGGATCGCGGAAAAGCAAAGCCTTCCACAACCCGCCATGACAGCTAAAAAATCCCGAGCGAGCCAGCGAGGATGCGGAGCGAGACCGCGACCATGAACACGCCGAAGCCGACGCGGATGGCATTGTCGGGGAGCGGGTCGCGGACTTTCACCCCGATCCACGCCCCGATCATCGAGAACACGATGAGGACCGGAACCTCCGCGAGGCGGTCGAAGCCGGTGGCGAGATATCCGGCGGTCGCCACGATCCCGGTGAACATCACGACGGCGAGGCTCGTGGAGACGGCCCTTTTGGCGGTGAGGCCGAGGCCGAGAACCATGAGCGGAACCATCATCACCCCGCCCCCGACCCCGACGAGGCCCGACAACGCGCCGATGAGTATCCCGGCGGCGAAGACGATCCACGTCGGGAGGTTCGCCCGGCTTCCGCTCACGTCCTTCCTCCCTCGGGCGGTCGGGACGGCGAGCGCGAGGAGAATGAGCGCGAACGTGACCTCGACTACCGTGTCGGGCGAGAAGCGGCTTATGGCGACCCCGATGAGAGACGCCGGGGCGACCGCGAGCGAGAAAAGCGCGGTCCACTTCCAGTCGGCGGGATCGCGGCTCGTATGGTTCCGGATGGTGCCGGAGAGCGAGCTGAAAATAATAACGATGAGGCTCGCCGCCACCGCGTCCTTGATATTCCACCCGACCGCGAGGACGAGCGCCGGGACGAAAAACACCCCGCCCCCCACCCCGATGAGGCCCGAGAGGACGCCTCCGATCGTCCCGATGACCGCGTAAACAAGAAACTCGACGACACCCATATCAAACCACCATTCTTTCCACACGCGCCGCCACTACGCGACCCCCGCCGCGTCGAGGAGAACCCTCACGGCGACGACGACCATGAACGCGGCAAAGGCTTTTTGAAGAAAGGCGTCCGACATGAGGTCGCGCACCCTCACCCCGAGCCACGCCCCCGCGATGGAGCCGACTATGATCGGCGGAAGCCCGGCTATCTGGTCGAAGCCCGCGAAAATATATCCTCCCGCCCCCACCACCCCGATTGCGACCGTCACCGCGAGGCTCGTCGAGATCGCCGCCCGCACCGGAACCCCGAACCCGAGGCTCATGAGCGGAACCATCATCGCCGCCCCCCCGATCCCGATAAGCCCCGCGAGCGTCCCGATCCCGACCCCCGCAAAGAGCGCGAGCGCCGGATGCATGCTCTCCGACATCCCGCCGTCCTCCTTCGACCCCCGCCGGAACGTGAGGAACGCGAGGATAAAAAGGAAAGAAGCGAAGACCACCTTCACGAGCGTCTCCGGCGAAACCGCGCTTATGGAAACCCCGATCAAAGTCGAAGGCGCGACGGTACACGCAAAGAGCGCCGCCACCCGTATATCCGGCGGAGCCTGGCTCCGATAACTCCGAACCGCCCCCGACAACGCCGAAAACACGATAATGACGAGGCTCGCCGCCACCGCCTCCTTGATATTCCACCCCGCCCCATAAACGAGAGCCGGAACGAACACCCCTCCCCCACCCACCCCGAAAAGCCCCGCGAAGACACCGCCGAAAAGCCCCGCGACGGCGAGTATGAGGAACTCGAAAAGTTCCACAGTTAATCCGGGGCTTCCACGAGGCCGCGAACATCGTCCCATCCATACGCGACCTCCTCGATGGTCTCGCCCGAGATCTCAAAAGTATCGCTCCCGACGAGCCTCCCGCCGAAAGCCTCATAAAACCCGCACGCCGAGCGATTCCCGGCCATGAGACACGCAAGCATGGATCGGAACCCCAAAGACGAAAGACCCTCCGCGACCGCCCGAAGGAGGCGACGACCGATCCCCATCCCTCGCGCATCCGCGAGCAAATAAAGCGCATAAAGCTCACCATCGAATTCCGTGAGGGACTCGCTCCGTCGCGCCCCGCCCACAGCGAACCCGACGATGCTCCCGGAAACCTCGGCGACGAAGAAGAACACGCGAGGGGCGCGTTCATCGAGTCGTTCGCGCCACCGGGCTTCGGACTCTTCGCGCGACATCCCGTCGAGGAAAGCATCCGGCACGATCCCGCGATACGCCGTCCGCCACGAAGCGATGTGGACACGAGCGATACCCGCCGCGTCCTCCGCCGTCGCCTCGCGTATCGCCGCCTTTTCCACGCCGGGAAGTCTATCGCAACCGGGTACGTTTATTTCGGCGCGCCGCACCGAGTCCACGGACATCGAACCGTCCGGCGAAACGCCTCCCCCGATGGGCGAAGCCCCACCGCTCCGTGAAGTCTTTTCACGCATGCTTCTTCTCCGCATCTCGTCATGCGTCCCCGAACACTTCCCCGTTATGCTCCCCGAGCGTCGGAGGGGACTCCGCCCTCCGCTTCCCCGAGCGATCCCACCCGAGCGGCGACCCCGGCAACCTTATCCCCCCGAGGCTCGGATGCTCGACCGAATCCACGAGTCCGAGGTGAGAAACTTGCTCCGACTCATAAACCTCGTCGAGCGAAAGCACACGCCCCGCCGGAACCCCCGCATCCCCGAGACGTTCGACCCATTCATCCACGGTCGCCGAAGCGAGAACCGGGGAAATCTCGTCTTCGAGTTCGTCCACGCGAGCGAGGCGTTCGCGGTTCGTGGCGAAGCGTTCGTCGTCCGCGTCGAGGCCGACGAGCGGAGCGAAGCGTCGCCAAAGGCCATCCGAACCGACGGCGATGTTTATGTCCCCGTCGGCGCATCGGAACGCGCCATACGGGGCGATGGTCGGATGTCGGTTCCCCTCCGGCTCCGGAACCTCGCCCGCGACGAGCCACCGGGTACCTTGAAACGCTTGAATCCCGATGATGCTCCCGAGGAGCGACGACGTGACTTTCTGTCCGCGCCCGCTCTTCTCGCGCTCGGTGAGCGCGGCGGCGACACCGAACGCCCCGAACATCCCCGAGAGGATATCCGCGATCGGCACCCCGACCTTCGTGGGCGGCCCGCCGACGGGGCCGGTGAAGCTCATGAGGCCGCCCTCTCCCTGTGCGATCTGATCGAAGCCCGGCCGATGCCCGTCCGGCCCGCCCTCCCCGAAGCCCGTGATCGAAAGATACACGAGCCGGGAATTCATCCCTTCGAGAGCCTCCCACCAGAGTCCCATCTTCCCCATCACGCCGGGCCGGAAATTCTCGACGAGGACATCGGCGCTTCGGATGAGATCCTTCAATTTTTCGAGGTCATCTGCATCCTTGAAATCGAGGGTGACGGACTTTTTGCTCCGGTTCACCGAGAGGAAATACGTGGATTCCTCCGCCCCCTCTTCCCCGACGAAGGGCGGCCCCCACCCGCGAGTGTCGTCGCCCGTTCCCGGACGCTCGACCTTTATGACATCGGCGCCCGCGTCGGCGAGCATGAGGGTCGCGTACGGCCCGGCGAGTGCGCGGGTGAGATCCACGACCGTGATCCCCGCGAGAGGCCCGGCGTTGTTTTCCGGTACATCCATGATCTTCCTCCATTCGAATGTTTTTTGGATTCTTCCGACCGCGCCCGGAAGACCGGGAGTCGGGAGCCGTTCACTTCGCTCGTAAAAACCGGGAGTCGGGAGGCGTTCGCTTCGCTCACTTCGGGAGTCGGGAGTCGGGAAAAGCATGGGGGCGAAACCTTCGCCGTCGAAGCTCCCCGTCGAGTTCGGCGAGAGTTTGTCGGGCGGGAAGGCGAAAGCATCGGGGGAGAGCGAACCGAATCCCGAAGCGAGCCAAAACGAGCGGCTCCCGAAACGAGCGAAGCGTGTGCCTCCCGATTCCCCGTACTTTCCACTCGAGCGGATGCTTTGTCGGCGTGGGGTTTCGACCATGCGCCTTCCCCGAATCCCGAAACGAGCGAAGCGGAGCGCGAAGCGAGCACCTCCCGGCTCCCCACTCCCGAACACTTTCGCCTTCCCTCCCGAGAAGCCCACACCGAAACCGGATGAAGCGGCGGTGGGGGCGGGTTTCGCCCCGCGTCTTTCCCGACTCCCGAAGCGAGCGGAGCGACGCGACCTCCCGACTCCCGCGCTTTCTCACTCGAACGGAGGCGACTCGTGGCGCGGCTTCCCCTCGACGCCGTCCGGGTGGGGTATCGGTATTTGTCGTTCTTCGTCCCCGACTCGCGTCGGACTCGTCGCGTCGGTCGGCTGCGAGGCGAACGTCTCGTCCGGGAAGAGTTTGCCGGGGTTCATTATGCCTTTCGGGTCGAGGGCGTTTTTTATGGCACGCATTGCTCCGAGGGCGGCGCCGTGTTCCTTCGCCATGTACGGGACTCTCGCCGCTCCGACGCCATGTTCTCCGGTGATGGTCCCGCCCATTTCCAAAGCGAGGGCGTGGATGTCGTCGGCGACGAGGAGTACGCGACGGATCTCATCGGGGTCGCGGATGTCTATGAGGTGGCCGGGATGGAGGTTCCCACCCCCGATATGCCCGTACGTCGCTATGAGGATGTCGTGCTTCGCCGAGATTTCCTGAATCCGGCCCAAAGTCTCCGGGATGCGGGCCACCGGGACGCATATGTCCTCGCCGCAATACGCCCGGTTCGATCCGGGCCGGAGCGCGCCGATGGCCGCTCCCACGAGCGAACGCGCCTCCCACAAAGTGGCGATTCGCTCCGGCTCGTCGGACCATTCGGCGTCGCGGGCGAACGGGCCGACGGCCTCGGATATTTTCTCGGCGTCGGCGCGGCATCCCTCGGGGTTCCCGTCCATCTCGAAAAGGAGCATCGCCTCGACCGGGGGGAGATCCATGCCGGGACGATACGCATTTATGGATTGTATGCACCGCTCGTCGAGGATCTCGATGGCCGAAGGACTCACCCCGGCGGCGAACGTCGCCTGAACGGCCCGCCCCGCGTCCTCCACATCATCGAAGGTCGCCGTGACGATGGCACGCGAGGGGGGTATCGGCATCAATTTGAGCCGGAGGCGCGTGATGACCCCGAGCGTCCCCTCCGCCCCGACGAGGAGCTTCGTGAGTTCGAACCCGGCGGAAGACTGTTTGGCGCGTGAGCCGACCGATCCCGTCTCGATCAAAGTCCCATCCGGCAAAACGACGTTCAATCCGAGAACCCACGCCCCGGTCGCGCCGTATTTGAGGGCGCGCATCCCGGCGGCGTTCGTCGAAGCCATCCCCCCGACGGTCGCCATTTTGCTCGAGCCGGGGTCGGGCGGAAAGACGAGGCCACTCGGTTTCAATTCGGCGTTGAGTTGCGCGTGAACCACGCCCGGCTCGCAAAAAGCCTGCAAATTCGCCTCGTCCACCTCGATGATTCGGTTCATGGCGTTCATCGCGAGGACGATGCCCCCGGCGTACGGGGCCGCTCCGGCGGCTTGCCCGCTCGCCGCGCCGCGCGTCGTTACGGGGATCGAATGCTCGTGGGCGTACTTCATCACGGCGACGACATCCTCCTCGGAGCCGGCGATGACCGCCGCCTCCGGGAGCCTCGGACGAAGCTGCGTCTCGAACGAAGC
>JACCWD010000167.1 GCA_013697825.1 Rubrobacter sp. | reverse complement strand
TCGGCGAGTTGAGCCGCATGTTCTCCAGAAAGATTCATGCGGTCACGCCCAGGGGCTTCGAGTTGAAGATCGTCTGCTTCCTGCTGGCCTTCTCCATTCAGTGCCTGTAAGAGGCAACTTGGGTTATATATGGGAACTCGCACGACATCCATTCTTCGAGCATCCGCTCCATCTCGACCCTCGAAAGCTCTTCGCCGAACTTTCTCGACCCTTTGCACGCGAGAGCCTTTGCGAGATCCTCGCCGCCCATGAGCGCCTCGACCGCCGCGACGAGGGCGGCCTCCGGGTCGTCCGCCGTCTCCGGGGCGGAGATTATCCGAACCGCCACATCCCCGAACGGCTCGACCTCGAAGCCGAGGATTTTCAGCCTTTCCTCGAAAGCCCACACTTCGGACATGAGTCCTTCGGGCATTCGGGCGATGGCGGGGGGTTCGAGGGAAATCGGCTTTCCTTCCGGCTCCTTCGAGAGTCTTTCGTAAAGGATTCGTTCGTGCGCCCCGTGTTGATCGAGGACTACGAGCGAGTCGCCGCCGTCGTCGGCGACGATGAAGCGTCCGGCGAATTGCCCGATGAGGGAGAGTTCGGAGGGTTCGCCTTCGGAGTCCGCGCCGTCGCCCGGAGACTTTCCCATCGAGAGCGCATTCCGTATGGCTCCGACGACGAGCGGGTACGCGCTCCGTCCGCCCCGGAGCCTCACCGCACTCTTCGCCGGATGGACGTTCACATCCACCTCGCCCGGCCCGAGTTCGAGTCGGAGGAACGCCGCCGGATGCCGCCCCTTCGGGAGGAGGTCGGCGTATGCCTTCGCGACAGCGGGGGCGAAGGAATCGCCCTCGACGACGCGCCCGTTCACCGCGACGTGGAAGTGACGGCGGGTCGGGAAGCCGAGGGAGGCTGGGCTTATGAAGCCCCACACGACCTCGTCGTCGAGTGGGATGAGGCTTTTGGCGAGCGGGAGGCCGTGGATCTGCGAGATCCTCTCCCGAAGGTCGCCCGCCGCCGGGAACGCGAGCATCCCCCGCCCATCCACGCTCAAAAAGAACCCCACGTCCGGCCTCCCGAGGGCGAGGCCCGAAACCACCGACACCACCGCATTCGCCTCCGCCCTCTCCGTCCCGAGGAAGCCCCGCCTCACCGGAAGGTTCAAAAACAGGCTCCGCGCCTCCACGGTCGTTCCGGGGGGATGCGAAGCCGCCCTCGCCCCGACGACCACCCCGGCGGCGACCTCGACGCGGACGCCGTGGGGTGTTCCGGCCACCCTCGTCGTGAGCGAAAGGTGCGAGACGGCGCCGATCGCATGAAGAGCCTCGCCGCGAAAGCCGAGCGACTCGACGAGGGCGAGGTCGTCGGCGGTCTCGATTTTGCTCGTCGCGTGCCTCATGACCGCCCTTTCGGCATCCCCCTCCGACATCCCCGAGCCGTCGTCGGAGACCCGGATGAGCCGCGCCCCCCCGCCTTCGATCTCGACCTCGATGCGCGAAGCTCCGGCGTCGAGTGAATTCTCCACAAGCTCCTTCACTGCCGAAGCCGGACGCTCGACGACCTCCCCGGCGGCGATGCGGTGCGCCACCTCCGGCGCGAGGACTCGGACACGCTCGCCATACTCCGCCGAAGCCTCCGAGACGAAACGTGGAAAGAGTTTCACGCCGCCTCCGGCAAAACGTCGAAGCCTTCGACGCTCGCGGCCCGGCGAAGCGTCCGGTCGAGGCATATGAAACGCCTTCCCTCCATTTCGCCTTCGCACCATCGGAGGGCGGCGGCGAGTTGGAAGGAATCGGCGGTTTTAAGGGGATGGTCTTTCGAGATGATGGAGGCGAGGAGTCGCATATCGTCTGTGGGGGATATCTTCGTCCATTTCGCCGCGAGCCTGACGAGTATCGAGCGAACACCGTCCTCGCCGCTCTCGTCAAGTTCGTCCTCGCTCGACAAGGCGGAAAGCTCCTCGAACCCATCCTCTTCAAAAATCAGGGACAAAACAGCCGAACTGTCCCAGAATCTCAAAGGCCGCTAACGACCTTCCTCGCGGTCGTCGAGAAGAGCTTTCAAAGCCGCGCCTTCGGAGACCTTCGGACGTGGCATCGTCCAGAAATCGTCTGGTATCTTTCCGGAGCCACGCTTTATCTCGTGCGGCTCGAGTTTCTTTCTCATCAAACGCTCTTTTAGTTTTTGCTCTTCTTCCGTCAGGCGCGTCTTTTTTCTTCGCTCACTCATGCCACCATCATACCATTCGCGCCCGCGCCAAACCCCTCATGCT
>JACCWD010000152.1 GCA_013697825.1 Rubrobacter sp. | reverse complement strand
CCGCGCCTTCGCTTTGCTCACACTCCGACTCGAATCGCTATACTAGCCGCAGTCAGCGAGAAGAGGGAGATGGCACCATGGCGCACACCGTAACTTTGATACCCGGAGACGGAATCGGCCCGGACCTCACCGATGCTGTGAAGACAGTCATCGAGGCTCTCGATGTGGATATCGAGTGGGAGATCGCCGAAGCCGGGGAGACGGTCATGGAGAAGGAGGGGACTCCGCTCCCGGAGTCCGTACTCGACTCCATCCGAAAAAACAAAGTCGCCCTCAAAGGCCCGCTCACCACGCCCGTCGGGACGGGCTTCCGCTCGGTGAACGTCGCGCTTCGGAAGGAGCTCGACCTTTATTCGAACGTTCGACCGTCTTTGAGTTTGCCGGGCATCGAGACTCCGCATCAAAACATAGACATCGTGCTTTACCGGGAGAACACGGAGGATCTTTACGCCGGGGTCGAGCATATGGTCGGCAAACACGCGGCGGAGTCCATCAAGATCATCACCCGCGAAGGGACGGAACGCCTCTGCCGGATGGCGTTCGAGCGGTCGAAGGAGCAAGGCCGGAAGCACATAACCGTCGTCCACAAGGCGAACATCATGAAGTTCACGGACGGCCTTTTCCGGGATGTTTTCTACGAGGTTGGCAAGGAGTACGAGAACGACTTCGAGGAGATAGACGACCGCATCGTTGACAACATGGCGATGCAGCTCGTGATGAAGCCGAACATGTACGACGTACTCGTTTGCCCGAACCTTTACGGGGACATATTGTCCGACCTTCTCGCGGGGCTCACGGGGGGACTCGGGGTGGCTCCGGGGGCGAATATTGGCGACGGCATCGCGCTCTTTGAACCCGTCCACGGCTCGGCTCCGAAGTATGCGGGGCAGAATCGGGCGAATCCATTGGCGACCTTGCTATCGGCGAAGAATATGGTTGACTACCTCGGTCATTCGGACGAGGCTGAGCGGATGCAGTCCGGCATCGAGAAGGCACTCTCGAAGCCCGAGACCCGCACGAAGGATCTCGGCGGCTCGGCGGGGACCAAAGAGTTCACCGAGGCGATAGTCTCGAATTTGTAGATTCGGGTAAAGAGCGTGAGTCTGTAAGAACGGAGAACGGAGAAAACAAGTGCGTATTCTGGTTGCCGGCGGGGATGGTTTTTGCGGATGGCCGACAGCGTTGTATCTCTCATCGAGGGGCCACGACGTCGCCATTGCCGACAATCTCGCCCGCCGCGACTGGGACGCCGAACTCGGCACGGAGTCTTTGACCGAGATCTCCTCCCTCGACGACCGTGTCTCCCGGTGGAGAGAGGTCTCGGGGAACGAAATCTCCACCTTCGTCGGCGACCTTTGCGACGAGGACTTCGTTTATGAGATGGTCGAGAGCTTCGAGCCGGAGGCTTTCGTCCATTTCGGCGAGCAGCGGAGCGCGCCGTACTCGATGATCGACCGGGCGCATGCCGTGTTCACCCAGACGAACAACGTCGTCGGGAACTTGAACATTATGTTCGCCATCCAGTCGCTCGCCCCGGAGTGCCACCTCATAAAGCTCGGGACGATGGGGGAGTACGGAACCCCGAACATAGACATTGAAGAGGGCTGGATCGAGATCGAGCACAAGGGCCGGAA
This sequence comes from Rubrobacter sp., assembly GCA_013697825.1. Lineage (GTDB taxonomy): Bacteria > Actinomycetota > Rubrobacteria > Rubrobacterales > Rubrobacteraceae > JACCWD01. Next base: position 4,867 of record JACCWD010000152.1, on the reverse strand, counting down.
GGACACTTTGCCTTTCCCGAAGCAGCCCGGAAGTTTCTATCACCTCTCGAAAGTCCACGACTCGCACAACATCATGTTCGCGTGCCGGATATGGGGGATGCGGGCGACGGATCTCAATCAAGGAGTCGTCTACAACGTCGAGACGGACGAGACGGCCTCCGACCCGGTCTTTGCCAACCGATACGACTACGACGGAATATTCGGGACGGCGATGAACCGCTTCATCGCGCAGGCTGCGAACGGGAACGAGATCACGGTATACGGCGAGGGCGGACAAACCCGCGGCTTCATAGACATCCGGGACACGGTGCGGTGCATCGAGATCGCCGCCGAAAACCCGGCGGGTGCCGGGGAGTTCCGGGTTTTCAACCAGTTCACCGAGCAATGGTCGGTTTTGCAACTCGCTCGCCTCGTGGAGAAGGTCGCGAAAACCCTCGACCTCGACCCGAAGCTCGTCCACCTCGACAATCCGCGCGTCGAGAAGGAGGAGCATTATTTCAAGGCGGCGAACACGCGGCTCATAGACCTCGGTTTGAAGCCGCATCTTCTGACGGAGGAGACGGTCGAAAAATTGCTCCTCACCGCGCTTGCGAACCGCGACCGCATTCACCCCGAGACGTTCGAGGCTCGGGTAAACTGGCGCAGTCCACGCTACAAGTGAACCCGTAACCGGAGACGCATCACACAAAGCCTTTGCGTATCGCGTTCATCACCGAGACCTTCCTCCCCGCGACCGACGGCGTCGTTACCCGGCTCCGCCATACTTTGGAGGAGCTCGACCGGATGGGCGACGAGGCTCTCGTCGTCTGCCCGAGCTATCCGGAGGGCGGCCCGGACGATTACGCCGGAGCGTTCATCCACCGCGCACCGGGGATTCCGTTTCCGCCGTATCCGCAGATTCGGCTCGCGCCGCCGAATCCGGGCATCGGGCGGGCTTTGCGGCGTTTCAAGCCGGACGTCATACACGCGGTGAACCCCATCTTCATCGGGTGGGCGGCTCTTTTTTATTCGAGGAAGTGGAACGTTCCGCTCGTCGCTTCGTACCACACGAACGTCGCGGCGTACGCGAGCTATTACAGGCTCGGCTTTCTCTATGAGGCGGCGCGGTGGTATACGCGAACGACCCACAACATGGCCGCCGTGAACTTATGCACCTCGCGGGCGACGATGGACTTCCTCCACTTGGAGGGCGTGAAGCGCGTCCGGCTGTGGCCGCAAGGCGTGGATGGGGAGTTTCTCCATCCGTCGAAGGCTTCCCGCGAATGGCGCGAACGGCTTTCCGGTGGGAATCCGGGAGACAAGCTCCTTCTTTTCGTTGGGCGGCTCGCGCCGGAGAAGGGGATCGAACGCCTCAAGCACGTGCTTCGGGAGATGCCGGAAGCGCGGCTCGCCATCGTGGGGGATGGCCCGGCGCGGAGCTTCCTCGAACGGGAGTACGCCGGGGAGCGGGCGGTGTTTACGGGGCTTTTGAAGGGCGATGAACTCGCGTCGGCGTATGCCTCGGCGGATGCTTTCCTTTTTCCCTCGACGACGGAGACATTGGGGATGGCGATGATCGAAGCTCTCGCCTCCGGCCTTCCGGTCGTTGCCGCGAGGAGCGGAGCCTCCCACGAGGTCGTGACGGAGGGCGTGGACGGGTTTCTTTACGAGCCGAAGGACGACGGGGATTTCGTGCGGGTGGTGCGGCGCGTGTTCTCCGAGGACTGTCTGCGGGAAAGGCTCTCGGCGGGGGCGAGGGAGTCTGCCGAGGGGCGTGACTGGTGGTCTTCGACGCGGGCATTGAAGGGATATTACGAAGAGGCGGTCGGATCGTAGTGGGAAAGAAGAAGGAGAAGCTGAAGAAGGGGGGTGTCCGGTTCTCGAAGTTCTCCGTCGTCGGGGCGGTGAATGCGGTGGTGGACATCGGGGTTCTCAACTTGCTTCTCTTTCTCGGGCCGACGCGCGACCCGACGACGATCGTTTTGTATAACGCGGTCGCGCTCGTGCTCGCGAACTTGAACAGTTATGTGTGGAATTCGTTGTGGACGTTCAAGGGTCGGGCGGCGTTCGACTCGTATCAGACGATGGCGTTCCTCGGGCAGGCTCTCATAAACATCGGGATAAGCAGCGCGTTGTTTTATGTGCTCGTGCGTCCAGTGATGGTCAATACGGAGGTGTCGGCGTACGTCGCGGGGAACGTGGCGAAGATCGTTTCGATCTCGGTGGCTTCCACGGTGAGCTACTTTCTCATGCGGTATCTCGTGTTCTCGAGCAAGCGTCCATTAAAGGGGCCGAAAGGGGGTTCGTAAGAGGGTTGTAAGGGGGAAAGCATCGTGCTAAATTACGCCTCGGCGAATGCGGAAGTAGCTCAGCTGGTAGAGCATCACCTTGCCATGGTGAGGGTCGCGGGTTCGAATCCCGTCTTCCGCTCTGGCCGTGGGTTCGCGGTATTCCGGCGGCATGGCCGAGTGGTGAGGCGAGGGTCTGCAAAACCCTTTACCCCGGTTCGATTCCGGGTGCCGCCTCTCGGGGCCGGAGAATTTTCGGGCGATTAGCTCAGCGGGAGAGCACTTCCTTGACGTGGAAGGGGTCAGTGGTTCGATTCCACTATCGCCCACTTTGAAAAACCTTGTATTTGCAGCAAAAATGCAGGGTACGGGAAAAGCCCCCGGTTATTGTCCGGGGGCTTTGTGCATCAACCGTGCAGCAACGCGGGCGAAGGCAGCCTATCCGAGCGCGTCTCCCATCGCGTCGGCTGCCTCTCCGCCCATGCCGGGGAGCATGTGCGAGTACGTGTCAAGGGTGATCGCCACCCGAGCGTGTCCGAGGAGTTCCTGGACGAACTTCGGATGGACGTTCTTCGAGAAAAGGAGGGAGGCGCACGTGTGCCGGAGGTCGTGGAAGGTGATCTGGGGGAGTCCGGCGGCCCGTAGCAGTGGCATGAACGACCGCTGGCGGAGGTTCGAGGGGTTCATGAGGCCGCCGGACTCTCCGGCGAATACAAGCCCTTGATCGGCGTACAGGCTCCCGACCTTCAACCGCTCTTCGGCTTGCCGCGCCCGGTGTCGCTTGAGGGCTTCTACGGCTCCCGGTGTGAGGCGCACGGTGCGGCCGGCTCGCCTTCGTCTTCGGCTCCCCGAGCGCGAGCTTCTTTCCGCCCTCGCGGAGCGTGAGCGTCCGCCTCACCCGGAGCCGGGGAATGTCGCCGTCGAGATCCGCGTCCTCCCATTTCAATCCGAGGAGTTCCCCCCGCCTCATCCCGGTGTGGACGGCGACGACATAAAGTGCTTCGAGGCGGTTGCCTTTCGCCGCCCCGAGCAGCTTGCGGGTTTCGTCGGCGGAGAGGGGCCGCATCTCCTTCGAGGACGGCGTGGGAGCCTTCACGCCGTCCGCCGGGTTGCGCGGGATGAGATCCCACTTCACCGCTTGGTCGAGAGCCTTGTGGACGATGTGATGAATTTTTTGAACCGTCGAGCCGGAGAGTCCCTTGTCTTCGGAGATCCCCCGGTCGAGGCGGTCGCGGTACATCCCTTGAAGGTGAATGGCGTTGAGGTTCTTCAGCTTGATGCGCCCGAGCGCGGGCTTGATGTGGTTGGCGATGAGGGATTTGTCCCGCCACAACGTGGACTCCCGAACCGTGCCGCGCACGGTGTCCGAGATCCATGCGTCGAGGAACTCCCCGAAGCTCATATTCTTATCGTCCACGACAAGCCCCGTGTCGCGTCCGGCCATCGCCTTCGTGAGCTTGTGGCGGACATCCTCGCGGGTCTTGCCGCTGACATAGCGACGCTTCGGCCCGCTCGCCGTGTGGACGGTGTAGCTTCCTCGATACCCGACCTTCACGCCGTCCCGCTTGAAGGGATAGATGCTCCCCTCGCCGTTGCCGCGCTTACCCATTGCCCGCTCCCTTCACAAGTTCCGACACGTCCACCTTGAAAACCTCCGCCAGCTTCCGAAGAGTCCGGCCATGCGCTCCCGTCTCACCGCGCTCGATGCGGCTTATGGTGGCGCGTCCGATCCCCGACACGTCCGCTAGTTCTTGCTGACTCAATGCCCGGAGCTTGCGAAGCTCCTTCAACCTCTCCACGTTTACCTCCATTCCGACAGGATATTTCTTCTCAGATTATAACGCAAAAATGATGCAATAGTGAGCTTATTATGATAAGATAGGTGTGTCGAATAAAGATGGCCCCGGCGGTGCGGAAACACCCCGAGGCCCGGACCACAAGGGAGAACTTGTGATCGAGTCGAGTGTAGCGCAACCGAAGGGTTCTCACCCGCGCACGAACACCGTCGTCGGCCGCATCGAGCGGGAGATCGCCCGCCTAAAGGCCGCCCGGCCACGCCTCGCCACCCGCGTCGAGAGGGCGGAGCATATCCTCGTTACGCAACTGTCTTGCTCGAACAGGAGCCGCCCGTTGAAGGTTCGCGTCCACGCCGACGGCTCCCGCTCCTTCGCCGTCCGCTCCGGCTCGAAGCTCCGCAAGGTCTACACGGTTAAAGGCTCCGGTTTCCGGTGTGGTTGCCCGGACGCCCACCGCAAGGCGGGTTCCCGCCGTCATTCCGCTTGCAAGCACGGCATAGCTTGCTACATCTTGGAGAGGGCGCTTCGGCGCCTCTCCGGGACGGGGAACTCCGGCGGAGGATGTTCGGGATGCTCGGCCTCGGGTGTGGAACTCTTCGAGGTCGCGGACTCGCTGACGTTCTTCGAGGGCGACCTCGTTTGCCGGGAGTGCGCGGCGGACACGGCGAGCGAGACGGCGTAGCCTCCGGCGATGAGGGACACCGGACACTCCCCCCGCGCCCCGCCGGGTTCGGCGACCAAAGCGACATAAGCGGCCAAAGGAGGAAAGGCGATGACGGAAGAGAGAGGCGAAGCCGGCAAGGG
>JACCWD010000142.1 GCA_013697825.1 Rubrobacter sp. | reverse complement strand
ACCCTCTCGCGGCCCGAACAGGAGTAGAGGCTCCTCGGTTCGGCGAATAGGAACGAGACCACAGACGCGCGGCCTATCTCAGGAACCGCGGCCATGGAGTGTTGCCAACGTCTATTACGCAGTCTCTCGCAACGGGTGAAATTGACCCGCGCGAAACCGCCCTCCTCGAAGGGGAACCGCCGACCCTCGAAGAACCGAAAAACCCCGCTTCCGACCGGGCCGAAATAACGGAATACGAAGCGAACCGCATGGAAATCGAGACATCCACCGAAGCGGACGGAATGCTCGTTCTCAGCGAAGTCCATTACCCGGCATGGAAGGCATATATAGACGGCGAGCCGGTCGAGATCGAGCGCGCGAACCATATTTTCCGGGCCGTGCCGATCCCCGCCGGAGAACACATCATAGAATTTCGCTATGAATCATGGACGCTTCGGGCGGGCGTTCTCGTCTCTTTCCTCGCCACGATCGTCGTCGCGGGACTCGTCGCCGTTCGGCTCGCCATGCGACGCGAAACGTGAGCGGCTGCTTCGCTCGCCGTTCCCGGTTCTCGGTTTTTAGTTTTTAGCCGAGAACTAAAAACCAAGAACCAAACAGCGAAGCGACCCATCCGGTTAAACACATCGGAGACGGGGTATGGATGAAACGTTTCTTGCCGGAGATGGAAAGGCGAATTATGGAGAATGCCGAGACTCGCTCGAATACCGGATTTCGCTCGAACGTCGGGGCGGTCGGGGTCGGGGTCATTGTGCTTGCGTTGGCGACGGCGGTGATACATCTCTATGACTTCGTTGCCCACGGGTTTTTGGGGACTGGGGAGATGCTTCCGCTGTTTCAGTTTCTTTTCGTGGGCAATTTCCTCGCGTATGTGATCTTGCTCGGCGTCCTTTATTCGCCCGTTTCTTCGCTGGCGAGTCTTCGCCCGTTCGCTCGGGCGTTTTTGATCGCCATTTCCGTCGCAGCGATCGCGTCGTATTTCCGCGTGGAGGTATACGGTCTTCTCGGCAATGTGGATAAGGTGATCGAGGTTCTCCTCATCGCGGTGGTCACGGCGGACGCGGCCCTCTCCGGGGACGGGTTCGCCGGGGGCGGCATGCGCGGCGCGCTCGCGCAACTCGGGATCGGCATCGCTCTCGGGGTCGGGATGTTCTTGTTTTTGAGCCTCTTCATCGGAAATAATTGAGGTCGAGGGGGATGCCGACGCCGTTTTCGAAGGGCTTTCTCCGAGGCGCATTCCTTTCCGCACTCGCGGCGGCCAGCCTTTTCTTCGCCGCGTGCGGCGCGGAGGAGCCGCCGGAGGGAGACGGGTCGACCGGAAGCGCCGTCTCCGAGGCGACGACGGCGGAGGAGCCGCCTCGCATGCCGGAGGACGCCCCTCCCGCCCCCGAACCCGCCGAATCCCCGCCGCTCGAAGAGGAGCCCGACGGAGACATCGCCGAGATCGGTGAGCCTGTGGAAGGCATCGTCGCGGACGCGGAGACGGGCCTCGTCGTGATGGGTACGAGGGAGGCCGGCGACCTCCTTCTCGCGGACGGCGAGAGTGGGGAAGTCGAGCGGAGGGTGGATGTCGGAGGCCGCGCCCGCCATCTCGACCTCGCCGCTCCCGGAGGGCCGGTGCTCGTCCCTGTCGAGAGGGAGGATGCTTTCTTTCAAGTCGGACTCCCGGAGGGCGAGATCTTCGAGGAGATCCCCGTCGGGGAGTTTCCGCACGACGCGGCGGCTTATGAAGGGCGCGTTTTCGTTCTCAACGAGTTCGAGAGCACGGCGTCCGTCATAGAAAACGGAGAGATCACGGACACCTTCGAGACGCCTTTCCAGCCGGGAGGCGTGGCGGTCACGGACGATGGAATCGTCGCAATAGTCGGCGTCCGCGGCGTCGCCGTCGAGTTTTACGACGCGGAGACGCTCGAAAGTTCGAGAAGGCTCGAAGGCGGGGAAGGGCCGACCCACATCGTCGCCGGCCCCGAAGAGCGTTTCTACGTCACGGACACCCGAGGAGGCGCGCTCCTCGTCTACGAGGGGAATGGGCCGGAGATGGTCGAGAGCGTCCCGCTCGAAGGAGGCTCCCCGTATGGAATCGCCATAGACCGCGAGCGGGATGAACTATGGATCACACTCGTCGCCGAGAACCGTGTGGTTCGCTACGACATCGGCGGCGGGTCGCCCGAAGAGATCGAAAGCTATCCGACCGTCCGCCAGCCGAACACCGTCGCCGTAAACTCCGAAACCGGCCGCGTCTTCGTAGCCGGGGCCGAGAACGGAGAATTGCAATTCTTCGACCCGTGACACCGAGTCCGGGCGGAGAGCCGCGCATTCGCGGAATCTCGGAGGGAAGCCGAAGCGACCGTCGGACTCGGTGTCACGACCTCGCAGTGGAACTTATGAAAGTCGATCCACCTTTCCGCGAGGTTCCAGTCGGCGAGTACGACCTTTCCGGCGGATCATTTCCTGATGCCCGGACTATGGAAGGGTCGGGTCTTTCGCAGTCTGCCATTGCGACTCACGAATTCGCCGCGGACGGAACCTTCTCCCAAACTCTGTGATTACGCGCCGCGAGCGTCTTCGAGGAGTGTGCGGAGCGCGGCGTATTCGTCCTCCGGCGAGGCGAGGGCGCTTCGGGCGGCGCATTTCTTTTCGAGGAGGCCGTAGAAAGCCGGGTCGTTCTCCGCCCTTTGCAAAAGGCGGGCGAGGGGTCTTTCGTCGCCCGCCGGATAATACGCCGGATAATCTTCGCCGAGCATCCCGACGTTGCCGGGGATGTGCGAGGCGACGACGGGGACCCCGCCCGCGAGAGCCTCGGAGATCGCATTCGCCCCGCCCTCCATGAACGAGCTTTGGACGAGGAGGCGCGTCCGGGCGAGTATCTCCCGCACCCGCTCTCGGGACACCTCTCCGAGCCATCGGTACCGAGGGTCGTCGGCCATGTGCGACCTCGCCTTCGCCGCGAAGATCTCCTCCCGCGCTCCGCCGAGATGGACGACCCGTATACGAGATTCGAAAGGAAGGAGGCGGGTGGCGAGGACGGTTCGGAAGGGGTCTTTCTCTTCCCGGAGATGGCCCACGACGCACACCTCGAAGACCTCCGCGTCCGGCGGCTCGCGCCGGAACGCCTCCGCCGACTGATACACGACGCTCGTCTTCTCGCGCAGCCGGGGCGCGAGTTCCAAAACCCCCGCTTCCTGTAAAACGACGAGGCGCGTCGCAAGCTCCAGAGATTTCCGGGCGTCCCCGTCCTCGTGGATATCCCGGTAAAGGTCGGTTCCGGTGAGGACGACTATGAGCGGTCGGTTCGGGTGCGCTTTGGCGAAGCGCCGGATCGAAGGGTGGCTCCGCCGGGCGTGGAGCGCGACCATAATATTCGCCTCGCCGCCCGTCCATTCTTCTTCGATGGAGACGGCGTGTCCCATCTGGCGAAGGAAATCCGACCATCTCTCCGCCGTGGCGCGGTTACCGTAGCGGGACTTCGGGCTTGCGGGGGTTATGAGGGATATATTCATCGCCGCGTATGTTCGCACATATTTCGGATAACATTCCCGTTGTGAAAGAGGAACCGGAAGAAAGGCGTGGATCCGATGGGGAACACCCGTAGCCAGTCCGAAGAACTCGCAGACATGCTCGCAGACAGCCGAAAGCGGACGCTCGAGCTCGTCTCCGATCTCGACGACGAGCAGATGATGGGGCCCGAGCTCCGCATCGTGAACCCGCCTCTCTGGGAGATAGGCCACCTCGCGTGGTTCCAGGAACACTGGAACCTCCTCCGCATAACCGACGACACTTTCGCCCCGTCGCCCCTCCTCGAGAACACCGACGAGCTTTACGACTCGATGGAAGTCCACCACGACACCCGGTGGAGCCTCCCCATCCTCTCCCGCGAGGACACCCTCGCGTACATGCAAAAAGTCCTCGACCTCACCCTCGAGAAGGTCGAGGACCCGAGCGCCGAGGACGACTATTTCGCCCGCCTCGCGACCTTCCACGAAGACATGCACGGCGAGGCCTTCACATACACCCGGAACACCCACGGCCTCCCGAAGCCGCCGATATCCGACGCCGACCCGTCCATCCTCGACGGCATGCCGGACGGCCCGTATGGAGGCGACGCCGACATCCCCGGCGGAGAGTTCATGCTCGGAGCGTCGCCGAACGCCCCCTTCGCCTTCGACAACGAGAAATGGGAGCATCCCGTCGAAGTCGCCCCGTTCAAAATCGCCCTCGCCCCGACCACAAACGAAGAGTTCGCCGCCTTCGTGGACGACGGCGGGTACGGAAAGAGGGAATTTTGGAGCGAGGCCGGATGGGAGTGGCGCGAGGAAACCGGGGCCGGGCATCCGGTTTATTGGATGAAGGACGGGAGTGGATGGAAAATCCGCCACTTCGACGAGACGCGCCCGATGCGGCCTCACGCGCCGGTGATCCACGTCAATTTCCACGAAGCCGAGGCGTACTCTCGGTGGGCCGGACGGAGGCTCCCGACCGAGGCCGAGTGGGAATTTGCCGCCTCGATGTCGGAGCCGGACGGAGGCTCGAAACGTACGTATCCGTGGGGCGAGGAGCCGCCGAACCCGCGCCTCGCCAACCTCGACGGGCGTTTGCTCGGGGTGGTGGATGTGGCGGCTTTCCCGGAGGGTGACAGCGCGTTCGGACTTCGGCAAATGATGGGGAACGTGTGGGAGTGGTGTTCCGACGACTTCGGCCCGTACCCCGGCTTCGTCGCCGACCCGTACAAAGATTATTCCGAGCCGTGGTTTGGGGATCACAAAGTACTCCGGGGCGGCGCGTGGGCGACGCGATCGCGGATGCTCCGGAACACGTGGCGAAACTTCGGAACCCCCGACAGGCGAGACATCTTCGCCGGGTTCCGGACGTGCGCCGTGTGATGGCGGCTTCACCGCCATCGTACTTCGGGTTTCGGGAATCTTCCCGAAACCCTTTTCGTTCATCCTCTTTTGACGGGGATCGCGACCGTTTCGCCGCCGTATCCGTTTTCGAGGTCTCTTCCTTCGACGGTGACCTCCTCGACGCCGTCGGGGATTTCGAGTCCGTTTTGCGTCCTCGTGAATGGCTGTTCGCTCGCGTGGTCGTGCATGAGTTCGTGTTCTCCGAGAACCGTCCCGTCCGGGGCGAGAACTCGCCAGCCGTCGGCGTACCGCTCCGGCGAGTCGTACGGCGAAGAGACCGTCACGTCGAGATTCCACGCATCCCCCGACGGCTCGAGTTCGGCTTCGAGGATGTCGGGGTATTCTTGCCCGCTCGCGGTTTCTTCCTCCGGCGGCGCTTCCCCGGCGGACTCGCCTCCGCCGCACGCCGCGAACAGAAACATCGCCCCCGCGAGCAAAACCGCCAGCCGCGATGACGAACCGAAAGTACTCAAAACAACACCTCTCGTAGCTTTTCGCGTACTCCCGATCATACCCGCGCCGAGATGCGGAAAACCGGATGACGTATATGCCCCGGTGTTTCGGGGGCGTTGCGGGGCCGTCTGCGACGATGGTACATTTCGGCTGCGGAGACGATCTCGGAAAGGGAGATTTTGTGCGTACGATAGACTGGGTGGACGGGAGGGTTCGTCTCATTGACCAGACTCGTTTGCCGATGGAGGAAGTTTGGCTCGACCTCGAAAGCGTCGAGAGTCTCGCCGAGGCGATCTCCTCCCTCCGAGTCCGTGGCGCCCCGGCCCTCGGCGTCGCGGGCGCGCTCGGCGTCGCTCTGGCGGCGCGGCTGGCGCGAGAGAAAGGCGAAGACATCGGCGAAGCCGTCTCGAACGCGGCGGAACTCCTCGCGTCCACCCGCCCCACCGCCGTGAACCTCGCGTGGGGCATAAACCGGGTGAAGAAAATCCACGACCCCGAAAGGCCGGAGTCGGTGGACGAGCTTATAAATGAGGCGCGTTCGATGGTCGCCGAGGACGAGGAGATAAACCGCCTCATCGGCGAGGTCGGGGTGGATATGTTCGAGGCGGGTTCGCGCGTGATGACGCATTGCAACGCGGGCGCTTTGGCGTGCGTCGCCCACGGCACGGCTTTGAGCGTCGTCGAGGCGGCTTACAAGCGCGGCCTCGTCGCCGAAGTCACGGCGACGGAGACCCGGCCCCTTTTGCAAGGTTCGCGGCTCACGGCGTGGGAGCTTGGCCGGATGGGGGTGGCGCACCGCGTAACCATAGACTCGGGCGCGGCGGGTCTCATCGCCTCCGGCGAAATTGACGTGGTCGTGACCGGAGCCGACCGCGTCGCCGCGAACGGCGACGTGGCGAACAAGGTGGGAACGTATCCGCTCGCCCTCGCCGCGAAAGCGAAGGGCGTGCCTTTCATCGTGGCGGCCCCCCTCTCCACGATAGACTTCGACACCCCGGACGGGAGCGCCATCCCCATCGAGCTTCGAGCGGAGTCGGAGATCCTCGAAATGAACGGGATCCGTCTCGCCCCGGAGGGGACGAGGGCGTACAATCCCGCCTTCGACATCACCCCGGCGGAGTACGTCTCGGCCATCGCCACCGAGGCCGGGGTCGTGCGGCCCGATGAACTCCGAAGCCTCCTCCCATGATAGACATCGGCGTCATCACCGGCTCCGGCGCATACGAGATGCCCGTCGAGTCGGAGCCGCATATCGTGAAGACCCGCTTCGGGGAGGTGGAAGTCTCCGTGTTCGAACTCGGAGGGTGGATGGTCGGGGGCATCGCGCGCCACGGGAAGGGGCATCGCCACCTTCCGCACACGATCACCCACCGGGCGAACCTCGCGGCCCTCGAAGAACTCGGCGCGAGGGCGGTTCTCGCGACGACCTCCGTGGGCGCGGTGGACGCCGTCCCCGGGAGAATCGTCATCTTCGACGATCTTTATTTCCCCGAGAATCGCCTCCCGAACGGGGAGCCATGCACCATCTTCACCGAGGCCGGGGAGCCGGGCCGGGGGGCATCTCATAGCCGCCGAGCCGTTCTCGCCGAAGCTCCGAAAGAAGATGAAGCTCGCCGCCGACCGCCTCGGCGTCGAGGCGGCGGTCGGCGGCGCATACGCCCACACGAACGGCCCGAGGTTCGAGACGGCTTCGGAGATACGCGCCTTGAAAAACCTCGGGGTATCAGGGGTGAGCCAGACGTGCGGCCCCGAGGCGGTTCTTTCCGGGGAACTCGGCATGTCGTACGCGCTCGCGGGGTTCCCGGTGAACTTCGCGACCGGGATCTCCGACCCGGAGCCGAGGGAGGAACTCGACCGCCGCCTCGCCCTCTCCTCCGAGGTTCTGCCGAATCTCCTTATGAAAACCGTCGAGCTTCTCGAAGTCGGCGACCTCGCCTTCGACCACGGCTACGTGTACCGGGTCGAGGGAGGTGTGGGATGATATCGAGTTCGGGAGAAGACTTCGATGCGTTCTGCTTGCGTGAGAACGCTCCGCTCCTTTGTCGCTCCGCTTCGTGAGGTCGTGAAGACGCTTCGCTTCCGCTCGCTTAGTGAGGTCGGTATTTCCCCGAGCCACGATCTCACGGACGAAAGGAGCCGCGAACCATTCAACCGGACTCGGTATGAGAAATAACGGGAGTCGGGAGATCGCATCGCTCCGCTCGCTTCGGGAGTCGGGATGCGCTCGACTCGCTCCTCCCGGACACTTTCGCTTTCGCGTCCGACGAACCCTCGCCGGACACGATGGGGGGCTTCGTGGGCGCGGATGCCGCCCTCGTTACTCCCGACTCCCGGTCTTTACGCCGATGATCGTCGAGAAGCCCTCGCGCTCGCTATGATCGAGGATCCCGAACCCGGCCTTCTCCATGAGGCCGAGGGTGTCTTTCGCGCCGAGGCGGACTTTTTTGTACGCGCTTTTGTGCATCGCCCATCCGGACGGTTCGCGGACGAAGATCATGTCGTGGACGTTCACGTGTTCGGCTTCGTATTCGAGGAAGGTCGCCATGATGCGGTCGTCGTCGCTGCGGACCGGTATCGCGCGGTCCACGCCTTCGAGTTCGTGGGTGAGATCCCGAAATTGAAGGAAGAAATGTCCGCCCTTTTCCAGAGATTCGTACACGGCCCGGATCACAGCCGCCACTTCCTCTCTCGACCGAAGGTGCGTGATCGTGTCTCCCATGCACACGGCGACCTCGAAGGGGCCGTGCTCCGCGTATAGTCTGGCCTCGCGCATGTCGCCCGAAACGGGATGGATGGGGAGGTTCTTCGCGCGGCTTCGCAACTCCCGAAGGAGAGCCGCGCTCGAGTCCACGCCCACGACCTCGAAGCCCATTTGCGCCAGCGCGACCGACTGGAAGCCCGACCCGCACCCGAGGTCGAGGGCTTTTCCGCTCTTTCGGGGGGAGACGCCGGACTCCTCGAAGAGGGCGCGGTTCTCCCGGACTCTCGAATCGAAGTCTCCGCGCATCCACGTATAGTGGCGCGCGAGAAGGCTCTCGTAATATTCCTCGACCGATGACATCGCTGCCGCGCATTCTACCCCGAGTTTCGGCTCGGCGGCTTTGATCCGCGGAATTGTCCGGATCGTAAGCAAGTTGTAATACACTGTTAACATTCCCCGCGATAATTCAGGGTATACGCGGAGGCGCGTGTGCCGTAGATTGTGGGAGATCGAAAGGAGAACGCATTGCCCGTAGCCGTAGGAATCGGCTTGACGAACGAGTGCAACTTGGCGTGTCCGCATTGTTACCGCCCCACGCTCACGCAGCAACGGCTCTCGGTGCCGGAGGTCGAGACGATCCTCGACAACCTCGATGTCGGCTCGGTGAACCTCGGGGTCGGCGAGAACGGCGTCCACCCCGAGTACCGCGACATGCTCGCCCTCTTTCGCGAACGGAACGTGAAGACCGCCATAACCTCGAACGGATACTCCCTCGACATGCTCTCCGACGAGGAACTCTCCGCTTTCCACTCCGTCGAACTCTCCTTCGACTTCCCGACCAAAAAGGAGATGGACGAGTTCCGGGGCGAAGGCTCGTGGGAGATGGCGTCCGAGTCCGTCGAGAGGTGCCTCCGGCTCGGAATACCGACCTCCGTGGCGGCGGTGATGATGAACACGAACTACGACAAAATCGGGGACACCGCCCGCTTCGCGTTCGGACTGGGATGCGACCTCCGCGTGAACGTGTACCAGCCGGTTACGGGTGAGGAGTTCACTCTTTCGTATGAACAATTTTGGCGAGGCTTCGCCAACCTCTTCGCCGCCGGCCCGGTCGTGGTGTGCAGCGAGCCGCTCGTCAACGCGGTCATGGGCCTCGAAAGCTCGCGCGGAAGCCCATGCGGCACACGGAGCATCCGCGCGCTCCCTGCCGGAACCATCTCCCCCTGCCCGTACTGGCCCGCCGCCGCCGGGATCATCCCCCACCTCGCCGGGAACGGACGCGATATATGGAAGTCGCGCGAGTTCGAGAAGTCCCGGCGAGTTCCGGAGGCGTGCGAGCCGTGCCGCTTCGTCGAAAGCTGCGCCGGGGGATGCGCGAGCCGGCGCGCGATCCGGAACAATATCGAGCAGCCGGACGAATATTGCCCCGTCGTCCGGGGCGGCGAAGAGGAGGTGCGGCGCATCCGGGAAATGCTCCGGTACACGCTCAGCGACCCCTCGGACGTGCCGAAGGCGGGCAACGCGTGCACGACCGTGATCACGACCGCCGAGGCCGCGCCATCGCAATGAAGGGAAACCCACGCGAGAGAATGTAGGGGACGGAGGAAAAGACTTTCGAGCCAGCCTCTTCTCCGCGCATCGCCGCCGTCATCCCTTCGTTGAACGAAGCGCCCTCGATCTCCGGCGTCGTGAAAAGCCTGAAAAAGTCCTCCGCCCTCTCCGAGATCATAGTCGTTGACAACGCCTCGACCGACGGAACCGGAGAGGCCGCCCGAAAGGCCGGAGCGAGGGTCGTCCGCGAAGGCCGCTGCGGCTACGGAAGGGCGTGCCTCACCGGAGTCCTCGCCGCGAAAGACGCCGACGTCCTCGTCTTCCTCGACGGCGACGCCGCCGACGACCCGGACGACCTTCCGCGAGTTTTGAAACCGCTCCTCGAAGGCGAGGCCGACCTCGTCATAGGATCTCGCGCCCTCGGAGAGCGGGAGTCCGGCTCGATGACGTGGCAGCAAATCTTCGGAAACAATCTCGCCGCGTTTTTGATGCGCCGCTTATACGGGATGGAGGTCACCGACATGGGGCCGTTCCGTGCGATACGCCGCGAAGATTTGCTTTCCCTCGACATGCGCGAGATGACGTACGGGTGGCCGGTCGAGATGATGGTGAAATCCGCTCGGGCCGGGTATCGGTACCACGAGGTTCCGGTGGTTTATCGGCGGAGGATCGGGGTCTCGAAGGTCGGGGGCACCATCTCCGGCAGCCTCCGCGCCGGATGGCGAATTATTTTGGCGACGCTCCGGTACTCGCGCTGGCGGCCCGGCAAGAAAGCAAAGGCGGAGATCCGGTGAAAGACGCTCTTTATATAATCGCCCGCGCCCCCAGAGCCGGGTTCGCGAAGACCCGGCTCGGCAAAGACCTCGGCGACGAACGCGCGGTGGAACTTTACAAAGCCTTCCTCGCCGACCTCGGCGCTCGTTTCTCGAACTCGCCGTTCCCGCTCGGATGGTACGTGACGCCCTCCGACGGGTGGCCGGAGATTTCGGAACTCGTCGGCGGGGGCGGGCGGGTGCTTTTCCAAGGGGATGGCGACCTCACCCGGCGGCAGAGGGACTTCTTTCTCGGAGCCGAAAGTCGGGGGGAGGGGCGGGTCGTGCTCATGGCCGCCGATTCGCCGCAACTCGGAGTCGGGGTCGTCGAGGAGGCTTTCCGGCTTTTGGAGGAGCGGGACATCGTGATCGGGCCGACTTATGACGGAGGGTATTATCTCGTCGCGATGAGCCGCCCCCACAACGTGTTCGAAGGCCCGATGAGCACCGGCGTCGAACTCGACGACGTTATAAAGCGGGCCGAACGCTCCGGTCTCTCCGTCGGCCTCCTCGAAGCGACCTTCGACGTGGACGTGGCCGACGACCTTCGGCATCTCATTCAACCCGCTCTCGAACGAGCCGACCTCGCGGCGACCCGCGCCGCCCTCGAAGACCTCGGGTTGCTCGAAGACCCGCCCTCGGGAGGCGGCGTCGGCGAGTGCGTGGGCGAGGCGTGAGGATGGGTCGCCTGGCGGAAGTTCGAGGATAGAGAATCCGGAACTTTACCGCCGAAACTGTTCGGCGGGCGTGGAAACTTTGTGAAAGGAGATCGAGATGTCGGACACGAACCCAGAGGAGAGTCGGAGGCGCGGGAGCGGCATTCACTCCCGCTCGCGGCTTGACGGCGGCCTCATGGTCTGGGCTTACGTCGGCTTGGTGGACAGATTTTCGCTACGCGGCAACGCCTTCTTCCATTGTACTCCTCTCGTAGTCGGCCGGGCTCTGGTAGCCCAGCGAAGAGTGAATCCGCTGTCTGTTGTAGAA
>JACCWD010000105.1 GCA_013697825.1 Rubrobacter sp. | reverse complement strand
CGTTGTTTTTGCCGTCTTCGCCCATAAGTTCGAAGAGTTCGACGCACCGTTTTTGGTCTTCGAGGTTTTCGCTGTGCATGTACGGCATGTATACGAAGGATCTTTGGAAAGGTGGAAGCTCGCGGTCGTATGCCCGCTCGACGGCGTGCTTCGCGGTTTCGAGAGCCGCGTCGTCGGTCGCCCAGCTTCTCGGGTCGCCCCGGAACATGTTCCTCGGAAACTGGTCGAGGACGATGATGAGCGCGAGAGAGCTTCGCGCCTCCTCCTTCCACGAGTCGAGCTTCCCGAAGGCGGCCTCTTCGTGGAGGCCGGAGAAGCGATTTATTATCTCGCGGTCGAAGTCTTCATTCTTCTCGAACCACGCCTTTCGGAACTCGCCGTATCCTTCGTCATCCTCGCGTCCGAACCAAAAATCGAGGACTTCCTCGGAGGAAACTCCTTCGGAGCGGCTCATCACTCCGCCTTTTTGACGACCGTGATTTCCTGTTCGGAGCGGGCGGAGACGCGGCCTTCCATCTTCGAGTTGTATCCGTTCCACATCCATATCTCCGGCACGATCTCCGAGACAAGCTCCCCGTCGTCGAACATCCTCACCATCGAACTCTCCGAAACCACGACCGACACCGCGTCCGTGCTCCTCGACACCGAAGCCCCCGCCATATGACGGCTCCCGAGTCCGAGCGGCACTTCGAGGTTCTCGGAGTTCGCGTCGATGTACCGGGCTGCCGAGAGGATCGTCCCTTCGTTCGAGACGACGAACGCGCCGTCGAGTTGCGCGAGTTCCTTAACCGTCTCGCGGAGGTTCGGATCGTCAATGCGCTTCGCGTCCTCGGAATGTCCGGCGAGGGGGTCGAGGATCATCGGCTTCGACTGCCGCATCACCGCCTCCGAATCACCGACGACGAAGAGGGTGCCGATCTTCCGTCCTTCCCTCCCCTCACGTGCGATCTCCACCGCGAGGCCCACGATCTGCTCCAAAACGAGCGTGTTTATCCGCCGCCGCGCCGAGCATACGTCCTTTATAATCCCCATCTCGCTTCCCATTTATGATCCTTTCCACGCCTCCGAATTGCTCTCCGATTGTATCATTGCGGTCAATCGCGCCGAACGCCCGCGGCGGCCACCGAAGCGGCTCCGCCACCGCGGGCGAGTTTCGTCTCGCGCCGCCGAAGACCCTCCGACCGCGGCTCGGGAGGCGACGCCGCGCACGCCTCCCCGGACCCCGATGCCCGAAGCCTCCCGTTCACACTCTGTCGAACCTTGGAAGCACTTTTGCCATCCATTCCTTCGCCTCTCCGACCTCCTCGTACGTGAGGGCGTGTCCGGTGTCGCGCCACCGGAGTTCGACCTCCGCGCCCGAGCCTTCGAGCATCTCGGCGAGGGTTTGCGTATTGTCCGGTGGAATCATTTGATCGCGGTTCCCGGCGGCCATGAAGACGGGGATGCCGGAAAGGTCGGGCTTCACCTCCGGCTCGAAGGGAACCATCGAGCGGAAGAGGACGGCGGCCCGGATGAGGCCCGGATGGAGGAGCATCATGCTCGCTGCCAAGTTCGCTCCGTTCGAATACCCCGCCGCCACGAGCTTCGTTTTGTCGAAGCCGTATTTCTCGGAGGAGTTCTCGACGAACTCGGCGAGTTCGTGCGTCCGAAACACGAGGTCTTCGTTGTCGAAAACACCTTCGGCGAGGCGGCGAAAGAACCGGGGCGCGCCGCCCTCCGACACCTTCCCCCTCGGGGAGAGTATCGCCGCGTTCGGCGCGAGTTCCTTTCCGAGCGGGATGAGATCCTCCTCGTTCCCGCCCGTGCCATGAAGGAGGAGGAGTGTGATGTCCGATCCGTTCTCCGCCGGGACGAAGCGGTGGACGAAACCGAGGTCGTTCTCGCTCATACGTTCTCCTTTTGTCCCTTTTTCGGGATATCGAGGGTCGGGAGGGATTCTTCGATGCGGTCGCGGCGAGCTTCGAGCCACGGCGGGAGCTTCAAATTCGTCCCGAGTTCGTCGAGCGGTTCGTCGTCGGTGAATCCGGGCGGGTCGGTGGCGATCTCGAAAAGGACTCCGCCCGGCTCGCGGAAATATATCGAGCGGAAGTAATTCCGGTCGAGAACGGGCGTAACGTCGAAGCCGAGCGCGGCGATTTCCTCCCGAAGACCTTTCTGCGTCTCATAGTCCGGAACCCGGAACGCCACATGATGCACCGTCCCGACCCCCATCCGCTCGGCAAAGTCCGCGTCGCCCCCCATCACATCCACCGAATCTCCCGCACCGCCGCCGCCCGCCTCATACCGGACGCGGCCATCCTCCGACGCCGCCTCGCGGAAGCCGAGGTGCTTCGTCATCACTTCGGCGGTTCGCTCCGGGTTCGCCACCATGAGCGTCACGTCGTGGAAACCACGAACCGTGTTCTCCGCCGGGACGGTTCCATCGTCCCACCCTTCGCGTTCATCGCGGTTCGCCACGAGTTCGAGGCTCATCCCGTCCGGGTCGGCGAATGGGAGGACGGTGTTCCCGAAGCGTTCCTCCGGCTCGTCGAAGGAGACGCCGTTCTCGGCGAGTCGAGTTTTCCAGAAATCGAGGGAACTCTCGGGTACGGAGAACGAGGCAGCGGTGAGTTGTCCGGTTCCTTGCGTTCCATTCGGGGCGTTCGCCCACGGGAAGAAGGTCATGATGGAGCCGGGCGAGCCTTTCCCGTCGCCATAATAAAGGTGGTACGTTCCGGGGTCGTCGAAGTTCACGGTCTTCTTCACCATGCGGAGTCCGAGGACTCCGACGTAGAAATCCACGTTTTTTTGCGGCTCGCCGGAGATGGCGGTTACGTGGTGGATGCCCGTCGTGTTCGTGTTCAAGTTTGTCCTCGCTTTGCTCGCTGTCGCTCAGGTTTTTGGTTATTGGTTCTTGGCTGAAAACTGAAAACCAAGAACCGAGAACGGCGGCGAAGCCGCCCCTCACATCTTCGTCGTGCGATCCGGCCTTACGAAAAGCACGACCCGCTCGTCGCCGGGCCGATGGAAGGGGTATTCGTCCTTGTCCATGTACTTCTTCGCCATCGCGTTTATGAAGTCGTTGTCGGGGTCGTCTTCGATCTTTTCGACTTCTCCGCGCACTTCGAGGTACCGGTACGGGTTCTCCGGGTCGAGGATCGAGAGCGCGATGCGCGGATCCCGCCCGACGTTTTTGTATTTTTGCCTCGTCTTCGTCTGCGAGAACTTCACGTATTCGCCGTCGAAGCCGAACCACACCGGGTTGTTTTGCGGCTCGCCCTTCGGCCCGATGGTGGCGACGTGCGGGCCTTCGCGAGCGTCGCCGGGGGGCGGAGCGGAAGGTTCGCCACGTCCGGGAAGAACCGGACGTTCCCGGTTTGCGGAACGAGGGTGGAGATGAGCGTCCACGTGTCGAGGAAGCGTCTTTGGTACGGGTGGTCTTGAATTCCGACGAGGTCGAGTCCCTCGCGGTCGGCGAGCTTCGAGAGTTTGGCGGCGTACTCGGGCGGGTCGGCGAGGGGTTCGACGAAGACACCGAATTCGATGTCTCTTCCGTAATCCGGGTTTCCGGTCATTTCGAGTCCTCCGATTCCTTCGGGGCGGTGTCTTTGAGCCACTTCGAGGCGATGAGCGAGACGATGAGGGCGGCGGCCATCATGAGGAAGGCGTCGGAGAACGGGGCGGCTTCGAGGGCGTAAAGCGGGTTTATCGCTGCGAAGTCTCCCTCGCGCCGGGCCGCGAGGAACGCGCCGATGATGGCCGGGCCGGTGCCGCCGCCGAGGAAGAAGAGTCCCTGGAAAATGCCGAGTCCCGCGCCGATGTCCTCTCCGAAGAGGGTGTTCGCGGCTGCGTTCACCGTGGGCGGGTTCGCGAAGGCGAACCC
>JACCWD010000098.1 GCA_013697825.1 Rubrobacter sp. | reverse complement strand
GGGGTGGCGTCCAGGCTGATCCGGCGTATCCTTAGTGCCATGCGCTGACTCCTTGTGATGAAGGTTGGTGGTGCTTCCTTCACCTTAGCAAGAGAGTCAGCGTATTCGTTAACTAAACCGTATTGGGATTAGGCGTGTGGGTTCGGCGTGCGATCCCCGCCGACCATCCTGTAAAATAATGCCTCGCTCGATATGTGGGAGGCGGTGGATCTCTATGGACAGGAGGCGGGATCTGACACGGGCCGGGGAAGACGATGTCATGGTTCTCGCGTTGGTTGACATCTTCGAGGGGCTTTCGCCGGAGGAGATCTCCGCGATGGAGTGGAGGCGGCTCACCACGAGCGTCAAGAAGGGGGAGGTGTTCTTCACGCCGATGGATCTCGCCGAGACCCTCTTCGTGCTTCGGGCGGGGAGCGTGAGGATATACCGCAAAAGCCCCGACGGTCGCGAACTCACGCTCGCCATCATCCAGAGCGGAACCGTCTTCGGGGAGATGGTCCTCACCGGGCAAAGGCTCCAGAATTCCTACGCCGAGGGTCTCGAACCCTCCAAGGTCGCCGCGATGTGCCGAGCCGACGTGGAGCGGCTGATACTCGACAAGCCCCGCGTTGGTTTGCAGTTCGTTCACCTTCTCTCGGATCGGCTCGCCGCCTACGAGACCCGGATGGAGGCTCTCGGGCTGAAGGAGGTTCCCGCCCGTTTGGCGAGCCTCATACATCGGCTCATCGAGGAGCAAGGCGTGAGGACGAGCGATGGATACAAGCTGACCGTCCGGTACACCCACGACCAGCTCGCGACCATGATCGGAAGCACCCGAGCCTCGATCACCCGCGCCGTCGCCCTCCTGCGCGAGAAGGGCGTGATCGAGACGAGGCGAAGATATATCCACGTCGGGGATCTCGAAACCCTCGAAGAAGCGACCCACGACGGTTTCCACGAACCCGACGAAAGCGAGGATCATGGATAGATCCCTCCTGCGCCAACTCCAGAGAGAGGTCGAACGCCAGAGCGCGTTCGCCATGATCGCCTTTCAAGACATCGAGGAAGCCTCCGCCAACGGCGACGGCAAACTTTTCTGGTACTCCGTCCAGGGACTCCTCGTCTCCGTCGAGAGGCTTTCCTTCCTCCTCTGGCCCTCCGATCCGAAAATTCCGGATCGCGGCGAAGTCCTCCGCGAGAGCCTCGGCATCGGTGGCGACTCTCCGCTCAAAAACCGAAACTTCACGGATCGCTTCCTCCGCTTCGACGAGCAGCTCGAAGAATGGCACCTCGACTCCGAGCAGCGCCGCTTCTTCGACTCGTACACCGAGCCGCTCGACGTCCTCGCCGAGACGACCGCGAGCGACCGCTTCCGCGGCTACGACATAGATAAGAACGCGCTCCTCTTCCACGAGGAGCTTCATTACCTCGACCCGATCTCCACCGCCGTCGAGGAGATCCATCGCCGCGCCGAAGAGGAGATGACGAAGCCCCGCTTCGACCTCGACGGCTGAAAAGGCCGCCGGAGAGTCGCTTCCGTCTCCGGCTCCCGCGCCGGAAACCCATGTGTCGCGCGACACCCAAGCGCGCCGCCGGACCCCACTTTCTACGTGAAGCATCGCTTTGCCCGGCCTTCGGTGTCGCGCGACACGAAGAATGCGTTTGGTTTCCGTCGTCTGGCAGGTACGTTAACTGCGGCCACCGGAATATGGACGAAGGAGAGCGGAATGGCAGGGCGGCGCCGACGACAAGCTCCCCCGGAGATACGGGTCGAAAAGAACATCGCCGGAGGCGAGGAAGGCGGCCACCGGGAAGAAGAGGTTTCGCGCGGCGGAGCCTCGACGGCAAGCGAAAACGACGGGCGGGAAGAAGGCCGGGTACGGTTTCACCGCCTCGATAGATAGGGAGATGACAATTATGAGCGAAGGAAGACAGAGCGACGGGATCCCCCGCGAAGAAGGAGCGCCGAAGGTGATGAAGAAGGGCGGATCGGAAGACGCTCGCGCAGACGGAGACCGTTCACACGAAAAGCGCGGTTCGAGAGACAGCGACGAGCGGGCGGCGGCGGAGCATGGCACGAGCTTCCCGAGCGTGATCTTCGGGTGGCTCGCCTCTCTCGGGGCCGCCCCGATCCTGACCGGGATAATCGGCGCGGTCGTGGGCGGCATCGTCGCCCTCGCGGGCCTCGGCGCGACCGGGGGCGGCATCGCGGGCGCGGCGGGCTTCCTCGTGACGCTGTTCCTGGTTTTCCTGATCGGGGGCTACGTCGCGGGTCGCCTGGCGGGCCGCTCGGGCGCGAAGCACGGGATCTTCGTGGCGCTTTTGGCGCTTCTCCTCGTGATAATTCTGGCGGTCGCCGGAGGAGTCCTCGGAAGCACGTTCTCGAACGCGCTGAGCGACGCGGTTCCGCCCGGCCTCATGCAGAACGTACCGACGAGCGTCCCGCAGGGTCTCGGCCTCACGGGTGTCATCGCGGGGATTCTCACCCTCGTCATGCCGTTCGTCGGCGGTGCCCTCGGCGGCTCGTGGGGCGCGAAGCGAACCATCCGGGCGTAGCGTGCGAGAAGGGTCGGCGGGAGGTGGCCGTGTAGCGGATAGCAAGGGTTGCAAACAGGCGCAAATAGAAAGCAAGATTCGAGAAAGGGAATGAAATGCAAGCAATAACCCAGTCGTTGTCGCAGGGGCTTGGGACGTTCTTCAGCTATCTGCCGCTGATCGTCGGTGCGATCGTCATACTCGTCATCGGCTTCATCATCGCCAAGATTTTGCAGTCGGTCACGACCAAAGTCCTTCAGAGCATGGGCTTCGAGAACTGGATGGAGCAAGGCGGAGTGAAGCAGTTCTTCGAGAGGAGCCAGACTCAGCAGACGCCGCTCTCGATACTTGGCAAGCTGGTTTTCTGGCTGGTGTTCTTCATAGCCATCGTGATGGCCGTGGACACGTTGGGGATATCCGCGATCTCACAGGTCTTCAGCCAGTTCATAGCGTACATACCGCAGATCATCGCGGCGGTTCTGATCCTGATCCTGGCGGCTCTTCTGGCGAACTTCGTCGCCGGGGTCGTCCGGGGGGCGACGGGGATGAACGTGCTTGGCACGGCGGCGCAGGCGGCGATCATCGTGTTCGCGGGCTTCGCGGCGCTGACGCAGCTCGGCATCGCGCCGGAGCTCATCGCGCCGACGTTCCTGATCCTGCTCGGCTCGGTGGCTCTGGCGGCGGCGATCGCATTCGGATGGGGCGCGCGCAACGTCGCCCAGGATATTGTCGAGAAGGGCTATAACCGCAGCGACGAAGCGAGGCGGAAAATACAACAGGAGCGGCAACGGCAGGGCGGCTCCGAAGGCGGTTCCCAGGGCGGCTCGCGCAGTGGCTCCGGCGATAGGCTCGGGCGCGAGCGAGGAGGCGACTCCGGCGGAGGAAACGGCGACGGGCACAGCCTCGTCAAGCTGAGCGCCTCCGACTTCGTGCTCGACGACCGGGCCGAGGACGTGCGCGGACGCAAGGTCTACGACCGCGACGACAACGAGATCGGCAAGGTCGAGGATCTCTACGTGGACGAGAACGAGCAGGTGGCTCGCTTCCTCGACGTGAGCGCCGGAGGCACGCTGGGGATGGGCAAAAAGCATTTCCTTGTCCCGTTCGACGCCGTCACCGGCGTGAGCAGCGACCGGCTGACCCTCGACAAGGACCGCGACACGGTGACGAACGCCCCGGATTTCGAGGAGGAGGAACACCCCGACCGCCGCTACCAGCAAAGCGTCTACCGCCACTACGGGATGGCCTGAGTGGAACCCCACCGGACAAGGCCCGCGGGAGGCCGGGAGGAGGCAGCGACTCCTCCCGAGCCTCGCCGCGGAGGCCGAGAGCGAGTCGAAAACCCCTCGAAATGCCGGGGATACGCGATCCTCGACGCGGAAGGGAAGAAGTTCGGGGAGGTTGGCGAAGTCTTCGCCAACCCCTCCGGCGAGCCGGAGTACATCCGGGTGAAGATGCTTTTCAAGTCCGTCCTCCTTCCGGTCGAGATGGTCGAGGTGGACGACGGGCGGCGAACCATCTCCCTGCGATGACAAGCGCCCGAAAGACATAACCCTCGCGAAAGGAACGACATGGCACAGAGAGTCGAAGGAAACATCGAGATAGATGCACCCGCAGAGAAAGTCTATGCTCGCTGGGAGACTTTGGAGGATCTTCCCAGCTTCATGTCGAACGTGGACGAGGTTCGCTCCATCGGCCCGGACACGACGCACTGGAAGGTTCGAGGCCCGCTCGGCAAGACGCTGGAGTTCGACGCCCGCACCACCCAGAAAGAGGAAAACCGGGCTATCGGCTGGAACACGGTGGACGGCGACGTCGGAACCTCCGGTCAGGTGCGCTTCGAGGAGATCACCCCGAGCCGCACCCGCGTCGAGGTGCGGATGAACTACGCGGACCCGCCCGGCGGCAAGGTCGGCGAGGCCGCGGCGAAGGCAATCGCCAACCCGAAGGTCATGCTCGAGCAAGACCTCCAAAACCTCAAGGACATCCTCGAAGGCAAGGCGACCCCCGAGGAGGTTCAGCAAAGACCATCCGCCGCCTCGGCCCAGAGCGGCGCCCTCGCCTTTCTGACCTCGGGAGCCGGACTCGCCGTGGTAGGCGGCGG
>JACCWD010000080.1 GCA_013697825.1 Rubrobacter sp. | reverse complement strand
CTCGTCGCCGGCGGACTCCTCGCCCGCAGGATCGTCAGGTAGCACAAGCAGCATAATCTGCCCGGACACTTCGGGTTGATAGAGCGGATCCTCTTCGGGGGATCCGCTTTTTGCGTTTTCACGGTGTCTCTCCGATCCGCCTTTTTCGACTTCCTTGTAATCGAGGGGTGTTGTGGCTATCCTCATGCGTGGTGCATAACTCTTGAGTCAGGCTATCTTCAAAATCTCCGCAGGTTTTCTAGTGGTCGCGCTGGCGTTGGTGGCGTCCTCGCTGTATATATCGGAGCGTTACATTCAGAGCCAGCAGCAACTGGCCGCCGCCGGAGACATCGAGGGGGCGATGGAGGCGGCGAACTCAGCGGCCCGCTTCGACCCCTTCGCGACCGAGCCGTTGCAGACACAGGCTGCGATCCTCCAAAGCCAGGGGCGCAACCCCGAGGCCGAGCGAGCCTGGCAGCAAGCCATCCAAAGGGAGCCTAACGACTTCTTGCTGTATCTGTCGCTCGGAGACCTCCAGATGGCGATGGGCAAGTTCGAGGCCGCCGAAGAGAATTTCCGGGAGGTTCGCCGGCTCAACCCGATGGCGAGCGCGGCCACGAGGAGCATAGCCCAGTCCCTCGTGAGAAGGGGGAACCTCGAAGAGGCGGGGGCCGAGTACGAGAAGCTCCTCGAATCCGAGGAGATAGACACCCTCGGACTCTACGACCTCGGGCGCATCCTCGTGCGGACCGGCGAGCCCGGTCGAGGGTACGAGATCATTAACCAGTCGAGGCGCCGCGCCGAAAACGAACTCGAAACCCTCGAAGAGCCAATTCGCAGCCAGCAGGAAGACCTCATAGAGTCAATGAAGCTCGCCGCCGCCGACGCGCTCGTCGCCAGCCGAAACTACAACGCCGCCTACGAGCAAATCTCCGAGAGCGACTCCGAGCAAGCCCCCGCCTTGCTCGAGTTGATCTCCACCGACCCCGAAGGCTACCGCCAATCGGTGGTGAATAGTGAGATTTACTAAACTCCTCGAAGGACAAGGCCGCCGCGAAGACCTCTCCGTGCGCGAACTCCTCTACGTGCTATGGAGCCGGAAGATGCTCGTCGCCGGAGCCGTCGTCGTCCTCCTCGCGGCGGCGATGGTCTTCACACTCTCGCGCGAGCCGACATACACGGCGGAGGCGACCATAAACATAGCCCCGCGCCAGCAAGGGCAAAACCAGCCCGAACGAGAGGCGTTCCTCGACGAAGTCCTCGCCGTGGTCGCCGACGACGAACTCGTCGCCGAGGCCGCCGACGAAGTCGGGTGGCGCGCAGAGGCGGACTTCCGCGAGCGCCTCGAACCCGAATCCTTCGCGAACCAGGAAAGCACCGGGGTCATAGTGAGGTTCGCCGGAAACACCCCCGAGTCCGCCGCCGGGGCCGCGAACGCATACGCCGCCCTCTTCGTCGAGAAGGTCGAACGCCTCAACGAGAGGCGCCTCGCGGGCGGAGCCCTCGCCGCCGAGGCGAGCATCGGAAGCGAAGCCGCCGCTCCGACCTTCCGTTCGAGTCCGCAACCTTTGCTTTACGCCCTCGCCGCCGTCGGGGCGGGCATCCTCGTCGGAGGCGGGGCCGCCCTCCTCCTCGAAGGCCGGGCGAGTAGCTGGCGCGACGCCCGCGACGCCGAGATGACCCTCAAAGCCCCCGTCGTCGGAGTCATCCCCGACTATTCCGTCCTCGAGAAAGAGAAGCCGTGAGCCTCGGCTCCGCCAAGAACATCGAAGCCGCAATACTCCTCGACCCCGGCTCCCCCCTCCGCCGATACTACGAGGAGCTCGCCGACAACCTCCTCTCCCTCGAAGGCGTGAGGACGGCCGTCGTGACGAGCCCCGAGGCGGGGGCGGGATGCACGAGCGTGTGCCTCGGGCTTGCGGCCGCGATCGCCGGGATGGGACGCGCTTCCGCCGTCGTGGATCTCAACTTCCAAAACCCCCGCGTCCACAAAATGCTCGGCGAGCCGAACTTCGTCGGCCTCACGAGCTGCCTCGTCGGCGAAAAACCCCTCGAAAGCTACGGACACGAAGTCGTGCCCCGTATGCTCGTCATACCCGCCGGCCCCGTCCCGCCCTCCTCCGGCGCCGTCATGCGGAGCGGGAAGTTCGTCGAATCCGTGCGGACGCTCGGCGAGGGCCGCGACCTCGTCTTACTCGACGGCCCGACCGTCGAAGGCGTCATCGCCCGCTCGAGCCTCTCGTACGGCTTCGACGGCGTGCTCCTCGTCGTCCACGCCTCGCGCACCTCCAAGCAAGTCGCCCGCGAGGCGACCGACGACCTCCTCGACGCGGATGTCAACCTCCTCGGCGTCGTCCTCAACGGATGCCTTTAGACAAACAGCGTAGGATGTACCCATGACCGAACGCGAACGAAAACAACAGACGGCGGAGTTCTGGCCCGACAACGAGACCCGAAGCCGTTTCCAGCGCATCGAGAAGCCCGGAAAGCCCCGCCGCCCCGGACGGCTCCTCACCGTGACGAAGGCGCTCCTCCTCCTCGCGATCATGGCCGCCATCGCATACGGCTCGCTAAACAGCGGCTCCTTCGGCGAGATACGGTGGCTCCCCATAGCCATCGGCTCCTTCGCCGTCCTCGCCATGACGCTCTTCATAAAAGGCTTCTATTCCGACGTGCCTCCGGTCGCCTGGCTCCTCGCCGCCGCCCTCGCCGTCCTCGCCGCGACGAAGGGCCTCTCCATGACATGGACCCTCAGCCAGACCGAGACCATTTTGGAAACCATTCGAACCTCCATGTACCTCTCGTTCTTCCTCGTCGCCGTCGCCGCGCTCTCCTCGGGGCGGCAGGTCGGCCCGATGATGGACATCGCCGTCCTCATCGTCGCGGCCATCGCCGGATACGGACTTTTACAAAAGATATACCCGCTCGAATACCCCGTCCTCTCCCTCGACGGCGTGAGGATGGACTCGACCCTCGGGTACTCGAACACCACCGCCCTCGTCGTCGGGATGGGAGTCGCGCTCGCCCTCTCGCGCATGACGCAGTCCTCCGGCTGGATCCTCCGCGCCGTATACGCCCCCCTCGCCGTCGGCTTCATCACCGCCCTCTATCTCACCGTCTCCCGAGGCGGCATCGGCTCGCTCATCATCGCTCTCGCCGTCCTCCTCGTACTCTCCGGGAAACGCCTCCAAATGTTCATGAACCTCCTCCTCCTCTCCGCCCCGGCGGGATGGCTCCTCTGGCGGATGCAAAGCCTCGACGGCCTCCTCGGCTCGCAAACCCCCGAAGGGCAAAGAACCGCCGACGGCCTCGCCCTCCGCGACGACCTCATAATCGCCTTCATCGCCGCCTTCATCCTCCAACTCGCATACACCTTCGTCGTGAAAAGATACGAACTCATGCCGCTCGGGCGGAAAGTCCTCGGAGTCGGCATTCTCGCCTCCGGGGCGCTCACCGCCGCCGCGGGGGCGATCTTCGCCGTCGTCCGCTTCGGCGGCCCCGCGAGCATCTTCGAGGCCCTCACCGGCAACCCCATCCTCACCGACGACGGCGCGAGCCGTCTCCTCTCCCTGAGCATCGGGTTCCGCACGGATTACTGGAGCATCGCGTGGGATTACTGGATGAACCACCTCCTCACCGGAAGCGGCGCCGGAACCTTCAGCTTCGTGTGGCTCCAAAACCGCCCCGTGAACTCGAGTGTCCAGCAAGTCCACAACGTCTATCTCGAGCAAGGCGTCGAAACCGGACTCGTGGCCTTTCTCGCCCTCATCGTCTTCACCGCCGTCCTCGTCGGATACACCGCCCGCGCCGCGTGGAACTCCCGCGGCGACCGGAGGATACTCCTCGCCGGACTCCTCGCGGCCTCGCTCGTGTACCTCATCTCCTCGGCCATCGAATGGCACTGGTACATCCCGCCCTCCACCATCTTCTTCTTCGTCATCGCCGCCATAACCGCCAAACTCGCCGCCATGCCCGAATGGCTCGCCCCCGAACCGGGCGCCGAAAAGGACGCGGAGCCGGAGCCGAGACCGGAGCCGGAGGCGAAGCCCGAAGAAACGTGAACGAGCCGTACCGTACGCGCCGACCCGCCGAACTCCTCTCCGGAACCTTCTTCCTCGACCTCGGAGGCGACCACCGCGACACCGTCCTCGTCGCCGGAAGCGGCCGAAGCGGAACGACGTGGCTCTCCACCCTCATAAACCACGACAACGAACACCGTTTCATCTTCGAACCCTTCCACCCCGAAAAAGTCGCCGCGTGCGAACCCTTCCACCGAAAGCAATATTTGCGCCCCGAAGACGACCGCGCCATATACCTCGAAGCCGCCGAAAAGATACTCTCCGGAAAATTGAGGAGCCGATGGGCCGACAGATTCAACCGCAAACCCGTCGCCCGCCGCCGTCTCGTAAAGGACATAAGGACGAGCCTCCTCCTCGGCTGGATGCGCCGCCACTTCTCCGGGATGCCCATCGTCTTCATCCTCCGCCACCCGTGCGCCGTCGCCGATTCCCGCCTCCGCCTCGGATGGCGCGACAGCCTCGAAGAAGTCATGTCCCAAAAACAACTCGTCGAAGACCATCTCGCCCCCTTCGAAGCCGAAATCCTCGCCGCCGAAGACCCCTTCGAACGGAGCGTCTTCCTGTGGTGCATCGAAAACTACGTCCCCCTCCGCCAGCCCGGAGCCGAAAAGCTCCACGTCGTTTTCTACGAACACCTCGTCTCCGACCCGGAAAAAGAGCTTTCGCCATTGCTCGGCCTCCCCGAGGGAAAGAGGCCCGAAGGCGAGGAGCCGAACTCCGCCATCCCCTCCCGCCAAACACCCCCATACAAAGGCCGCCCGCCGAGCCATCCCCTCTCCGAAGGAGCCGATCCATCGCCGGAACGCATTCCACCGAAAGGCATTCCACCGAAACGCCTCCGCGGGAGCGAGGGAGCGCGATCCCCCACCGAACCCGATGCGGCCCGAGCCTTCGGGTGGACGGAGAGGGTGGGTGAGGGGCGGCGGAAAAGAGCCGCCGAAATAACGCGGCTTTTCGGCCTCGACCTCATTTACGGGGAAGGCCCCATGCCGAGGCCCGAGGGAATCTCCGAGTTTCCGGGGGAGAGGGGATGAATCCCCCGGTCGTCGTCCTCGCCGGGGTGAGGTGGGACTTTCTCTGGCAACGCCACCAAACCCTCGCGGCCCTCTTCGCCCGCGCCGGATACTCGACGGTCTTCGTCGAGACGACCGGGCTGTCGAATCCGAGGCCGAACGCCGCGTCGGCCCGAAACGTCCTCGCCCGCCTCCTCCGCCCCGGCGAACGCCGCGCCCGCCCCGAGGAAAACCTCTCGGTGTACTCGCCGCTCGCCCTCCCGCCGACGAGCGAAGCGTTCCGCCGGGCGAACGAGAGGTTCTTCATACCGAGGATCGCGCACGACCTCCGGGAAAAGCTCGCCGCGCCCCCGATACTCGTCGCATACCTCCCGACCCGCACGACTTTGGACATCATCCCCCGCCTCGAACCCCGGCTCGTCCTTTACGATTGCGCCGACGAGTACGCGGCCTTCCCCGGCGCGCCCCGCGACATCGCCGCCACCGAGCGCGAACTCATCCGCCGCGCCGACCTCGTCTCATGCACCTCCAGCCATCTCCTCGAACGGGTGGGACGGGCGCGGCCCGACGCCTTCCTCTCCGGGCCGGGCGTGGAATACGAACTCTTCGAGCCGCTCGCGGACGAACGAAAGCCCGGCGGAAGCGTCCGCACGGTTTGCTGTTTCGGGAACCTCGACGGCGAGCGGATAGACTTCGACGCCCTCGAAGCCGTCGCCGCGGCGGGCTTTGAGCTTCGCCTCGTCGGCGGGGTGAAGGGCGCGCCGAGTCGATTTCTCCGCTCCCCCGGCGTGGACTATGTCGGCGAGGTCGCCCACCGCGACCTCCCGAAAGCCCTCTCCGGCGTGGATGCTTTCGTGCTTCCATACAAAGCGAACGGACTCACCCGAGGCATATCGCCCGCGAAAACGTACGAATGCCTCGCCACGGGAAGGCCCGTCGTCTCCGCCCCGCTCCCCGCGATGAAGGAGCTTTCGGAACACATATACATCGCACATGCGCCCGAGGAATACGTCGGGATTTTGAAGAATTTCGAGGCGACGGAGACGGAGGAGGGAATTCGGGCGCGACGGGAACTCGCCCGCCGGAACTCGTGGGATGCGCGGTTCGCGGAGATCGAGGAGGCGGTATGGCGGAAGCTCGGGTGAACATTCTCGGCGTCGGGGTGGACGCTTTGACCGCCGTGGAGCTTCACGAACGCATCCGCCGCTTTATCCATGAAGGGGGGCATGCGCTCGTTTTCAATGCCAACGTGCATTGTTTGAACCTCGCGTATCGTGACCGCTCTTTGCGGCGCGTTCTCGACGAGGCGGACGTTGTTTTTTGCGACGGGGCGGGGGTGATGCTCGCGGCGAGGATGCTCGGGGGGAGGATGCCCGAGAGGATCACGTACGCCGACTGGATTTATCGTCTCTCCGACCTCGCCGAATCCGAGGGCTTCTCCATGTACTTCCTCGGTGGAAAGCCCGGAGTCGCCGGGAAAGCGGCGGAGGAGCTTCGGAGTTCGCGGCCCGCGCTCGATATATCCGGCACGCACCACGGCCACTTCGAGAAGAGCGGCCCGGAGAGCGAGGCCGTGATCGAAGAAATAAACGCCGCCTCCCCGGATCTCCTCCTCGTCGGGATGGGGATGCCCGTTCAAGAAAAGTGGCTCATGGAGAACCGGGATCGGCTCGGCTTCCGGGTCGCGCTTTCGGGTGGGGCGGTCTTCGACTATGCCTCCGGCGAACTCCGGCGCGGGCCGCGCCTCCTCACCGACAACGGCCTCGAATGGCTCGCCCGCCTCGCCATCGAGCCGGGCCGTTTGTGGAGGAGGTATCTCATCGGGAATCCGCTTTTCATGGCTCGTGTCATACGGCAAGCGGCGCGGCGGAAACTTCGCGGCCGATAAGGAGGCTTTCCCACACGGGATGGTCGGTTTCGCCGCGACCGCGGCGGTCTCGATGCTCGCGCCTTTCCTCCTCGGAGGCGGCGTATCGGCCTCGTGGTTTTCAGTCGCCATGTCTTCCCGAACCCTCGAATCGCATCCGGCGTTATACTCCGTCCCCACGGAGGCGCGATGCAATTCTTCACCGACACATTGAAGGTTCTTCTCGGGATAAAGTCGCTCCGGCGCGTCGCGAGCGTCGGTCTCCTCGTGCTTTTGGACGGGGCCGCTCTTTGCCTCGGGCTTCTCTTCGCGGCTCGCTTGTCGGACTCGGGTTCCGTCTCCTCCCTCGCCCCGGTTTTGCTCGCGGCGTGGGTCTCCATCTTCGCGGCGTTCCGGCTTTACGACCGCGCCCCGGTTCGCCGGAACCCCGGTTCCCTCGTCGGTGCCGGGATGGCGTGGGCCGGACTCTCCTTCGCCGGGACGGTTTTTTATCCGGTGGTCGGCGCGGGGGCGGCATATGCCGCGCTCTCGGCCTTCTTCGGACTCGTCCTCGCCGCGCTTTTCCGGCTCGTCTTCGAAGGGGGCATCGAGAGGATATACGGTCGCGGCCTCGGGCAGCTTCCGGTCGTCCTCGTTGGCGGGGAGGAGGGGAGAGGCCGCATCCGGCTCGCGATGGAGAGCGCTCCGGGGGCGTACTCCCCGGTCGCGGAGGTCGGGTTCGTGGAGGGAGGCTCCGGGGAGGCCGTGGACATCGCCGCGCTCCGGGGGGCGCTCGAAGAGACGGACGCGCGCGGCATCGTCCTCGCCGACGCGGAGAGGCTCTCGGACGAGGAGTTCCTCGCTTTGCTCGAGTCCGCGCGGCTTCGCGGCGTCCCGCTCCGCGTCGTTCCGGGTGCGGCGTCGCTCCTCGGCGGTCGGCCCCGGCTCCACGGGAGCGTCGGACTCCCGCTCCTCGAAGTCCGCTATCCGCGCCTCGACAACACACAAAGGGCATTGAAACGGACGATGGACGTGGCCGTTTCGCTCACGGGCCTCATCCTCCTCTCCCCGCTCTTCGCCGCGCTCGCGCTCGCGGTGCGGGGGACGTCCCCCGGCCCGGCGCTCCTCCGCCAGAAACGGGCCGGGGCCGACGAGACGGTCTTCATTTGCTACAAACTCCGATCGATGCGCGAGGACGCCGGAGAGGGGCAAGCCGAGCTCGAGGAAAAGAACGAAGCCGGAGGGGCGGTGTTCAAGATGAAGAAAGACCCGAGGATCACAGCGTTCGGCCATTTCCTTCGGCGGTGGAGCCTCGACGAGCTTCCGCAACTTGTGAACGTATTGAAAGGCGAGATGAGCCTCGTGGGGCCGAGGCCGCTCCCGATGCGTGATTTCGAGCGGCTCGGGGAGACGCACAAGAGGCGCCTCGCCGCCCCTCCGGGGATGACCGGGCATTGGCAGGTGGGGGGGAGGAGCGACCTCCCCTTCGAGGAGATGGTCCGCCTCGACCTCCACTACATAGAAAACTGGTCGCTCTCCTTCGACATGAAGATCATCGCAAAGACAATCGGGGCCGTGCTTCGCGGCGAGGGGGCGTATTAGCTCGCTTCGCTCGGGTCGCTCCGCGACCATGTTAATCTTTACGGCGTTCGGATGCGGCGCTTATTTTGGGAGAATCGGATGAACGATAGTTTCAAGGTCGGAGTGGTTGGTTCGGGGTACGTCGGACTCGTGACGGGGGCATGCTTAGCCAGCCTCGGGAACACCGTAACGTGCGTGGACGTGGACGAGGAGCGCGTCGAGGGCTTGAGAAACGGCGTCATGCCGATCTACGAGCCGAGCCTCGAAGAGATGGTCGCGCGCCGCTATGGGGACGGAAGCCTCTCCTTCGCCACGGGGCTTCCGGAGGTCGTCCGGGAGGCGGACATCGTGTTCATCGCCGTGAATACTCCGCCGGACGATAATGGGTCGGCGGACCTCTCGAACGTCGCGGACGTCGCGAGGGCGATCGGGGCTTCGCTCGCCGTGGTCGAGCGCGAAAGCCCGCTCGTCGTCGTCAACAAAAGCACCGTCCCCGTCGGGAGCGGCGACTATGTTTCGATGCTCATTCGGGAAGGGGCGGAGGACGCGGACGTGGGGTATCGGGTCGTCTCGAACCCGGAGTTTTTGCGCGAGGGGAGCGCGGTTTACGACTCGTTTTATCCCGACAGGATTGTGCTCGGGGCCGACTCGCGCGACGCGCTCGACGTTATGAGGGATCTTTACAAGCCCGTCATCGAGCAAAGTTTCCCGACGGAGATGGATCCGAGGCCGAAGACCGCCGTGCCTTTCGTCACGACCGACCTCGCCTCGGCGGAGATGATCAAATACGCCGCGAACGCTTTCCTCGCGACGAAAATATCCTTCATAAACGAGGTCGCGACCATATGCGACCTCGTCGGCGCGGACGTGAACAACGTCGCCGCCGGGATCGGCCTCGATGGCCGGATCGGCCCGCGCTTTTTGAATGCGGGTATCGGGTGGGGAGGCTCGTGCTTTCCGAAGGACGTGGCCGCGCTTCGCTCCATCGCCCGCGAATACGACTACGAACCCGCGATCCTCGACGCCGCCGTGACGGTGAACGAGCGTCAAAGGCGGCAAGTCATAACGAAGCTCCAGCGGGAGCTTCGCACTTTGAAAGGGAAGCGCGTCGCCCTCCTCGGCCTCGCGTTCAAGCCGAACACGGATGATTTGCGCGAGGCTCCGAGTTTGGAGATCGCCAAAAAACTCGACGCCCTCGGCGCGCGCGTCGTCGGCTATGACCCGGTCGCCGGGAAGGCCGCGGCGGCGACGGAGCCTTCCCTCAAAGTCGTCTTCGACATGTACGAAGCGCTCGCCGGGGCGCACGCCGCGGTCGTGGTGACGGAGTGGGAGGAAGTGCGGAGCCTCGACCTCGAAAAGGCCGCCTCGCTCATGGAGGAGCCTCGGCTCCTCGTGGACGGGCGCAATTTGTTCGATCCGGCCTCGGCGGAGCGGAGCGGCCTCTCGTACCGGGGGTTCGGTCGCCGTGGCGCCTGAGAGGCGCGCCCTCGTAACGGGCGGGGCGGGGTTCCTCGGGAGCCACCTTTGCAAACGCCTCGTCGCCGAGGGATATTCCGTGGTTTGCATGGACAACCTCCGGACCGGCTCCCTCGACAACATAGCGAGCCTCCGCGGCGAGCCGCGCTTCGAG
The DNA here is from genome assembly GCA_013697825.1 of Rubrobacter sp. Taxonomy (GTDB): domain Bacteria; phylum Actinomycetota; class Rubrobacteria; order Rubrobacterales; family Rubrobacteraceae; genus JACCWD01. The sequence continues at coordinate 5,236 of JACCWD010000080.1, read as the reverse complement.
TACATAGACCACGACGTTACGACGTACATCCGCATCGCCGGGGGCCTTGACGAGGTGTATCATTTCGCCTCCCCGGCCAGCCCCGCCGACTTCGAGCGCATCCCCATCCCGATCCTCAAAGTCGGGGCCATCGGCACGTATAACTCCCTCGGCCTCGCGCTCGCGAAGAACGCCCGCTTCCTCCTCGCCTCGACCTCGGAGGTGTACGGCGACCCGCTCGTCCACCCGCAAAAGGAGGAATACTGGGGCAACGTGAACCCAATCGGAACCCGCGGCGTGTACGACGAGGCGAAGCGGTACGCCGAGTCCATAACGATGGCGTACCATCGGCATCATCACGTGGACACGCGCATCATGCGGATTTTCAACACCTTCGGGCCATCCATGCGCCACGACGACGGGCGTATGATCCCGAACTTCATCGGACAAGCCCTCGCCGGAAAACCGCTCACCATATACGGAGACGGCTCCCAAACCCGGAGCGTCCAATTCGTGGACGACCTCATCGAAGGCACGTACCGCCTCATGCAAAGCGATGAGACGCGCCCCGTGAACATCGGGAACCCGGTCGAATACTCCGTCCGGGATGTCGCCGAACTCATACTCGGGATCTCCGGAAGCGAAAGCGAGATGACCGAGAAACCGCTCCCCGACGACGACCCGAAACAACGTTGTCCGGACATAAGCCGGGCAAAGGAAGTCCTCGGGTGGGAGCCGAAGACCCCGGCGAGAAAAGGACTCGAAGAGACGGTTCGGTGGTTCGCGGGGGGCGGATAATACGAGCATCCCCCGGAAAAGCCTTCGCAACTCATGTCGAATCCGGGTGGATGGTTTCATCGTGTCCGGGTTCGCGGGGCGCTTCATGAGGAGATAGTGGGTCGAGAACCCCCGACCTCACGAAGCGGCCTCACCACGACCGAAGGGGTATCGCGGCTCCCGGATAAAACCTCCCTGCGGCGTGTATCATGCGTTTTCGAGGGTTTGGCGGAGGATGGGAGGTTCTCGGGGATGTCGGCTTTGTATTTGCTTCTCGTCGTCGTTGCGGCGGTGGCGTTGCTTTTGTTCCTCGTCATACGGCTTCAAATGCACGCCTTCGTCGCGCTCCTCATCATAAGTTTTGCGACCGCCCTCGCCGCCGGGGTTCCGCCCGGAGACATCGTCGGCGTCGTCGAGGACGGTATGGGCGGGACGCTCGGCTTCATCGCGGTCGTCGTGGGCCTCGGCGCGATGTTCGGCGAGATGCTCCGCATCACGGGAGGGGCCGAGCAAATCGCCCGCACTTTGGTGCGAGGCTTCGGGGAAGGGCGCATACAATGGGCGCTCGGGCTGACCGGGTTCCTCGTCGCCATCCCCGTTTTCTTCGACGTCGGCCTCATCATTTTGATACCGCTCGTTTATTCGCTCGCGCAAAGGGCGGGAAGGTCGCTTCTCTATTACGCCATACCGCTCATCGCCGGACTCGCCGTCACGCACAGCTTCATTCCACCGACACCGGGGCCGGTCGCCGTCGCGGGGATAATCGGGGCCGACCTCGGATGGGTGATCCTCTTCGGAATCATCTCGGGCATCCCGGCGGTCATCCTCGGCGGCATCATATTCGGCAAATATATCGCCGGAAAAATAGATATCGGCGTCCCGGAGTACATGCTCCGCGAACTCTCGGAGAACGCCGAAGAGGAAAGGGAGACCCCGAGCTTCGGACTGACGGTGGCGGTCGTCCTCGTGCCTCTCGTTTTGATCCTCATAAACACGGTCTCGGGGGTCGTTCTCGCGGAGGACGGCCAGCTCGCCGGAATACTCGCTTTCGTCGGGCATCCTTTCTCGGCTTTGACTTTGGCGGTTTTGCTCGCTTTTTACGTCCTCGGGACTCGGCACGGGTATTCGCGGGACGAGGTTCAAAATGTGGCGACTCGGGCTTTGGAGCCGGTCGGGCTTATTATCCTCGTCACGGGGGCGGGCGGGGTGTTCGGGGAGGTTCTCGTTCAGAGCGGCATCGGGGACGCTTTGGCGAGCGTGATGGAGGCTTCGAACTTGCCGATCATACTCCTCGCGTTCGCGGCGGCGACTTTGGTGCGGGTCGCGCTCGGCTCGGCGACGGTGGCGGCGGTGACGGCGGCGAGCATCATCGCCCCGGCCCTCGGAGCCGCCGACTATTCGGCCCCGCTCCTCGGCGCGATAGTCATCGCTATCGCTTCGGGGGCGACGGTTCTTTCGCACGTCAACGACTCGGGTTTCTGGCTCGTGAGCCGGTATCTCGGGATGGACGAGAAACAGACGCTTCAATCTTGGACGGTGATGGAGACGATCATCGGCCTCACGGGGTTTTCGGTCGTCCTCGTGGCGAGCTTCTTTTTGTAGTGGCCCGCAAAGCGCGGGGGTGCATCTCATGCCGAGTCCGTTTGATCCGGATCATCCGGGCCCGGACATGACTTCGCGCGTGAGCCGGGAGGTCGCTTCGCTCTCCCGGGAGTGGGGAGTCGGGAGGCGCTCGCTCCGTATCCGGCTTCGCCGCGCTTCGCTTTCGCTCGCTTCGGGAGTCGGGTCGCTCTCGATTCGCTTTCCCGGACACCTCCGCCTTTCCGCCCGAGAATCTCTCGCTGAATTCGAGCTTCGGCGCTGTGGATTTCGGTTCCCGCTTTCCCGACTCTCGGAGGCCGCATGACCTCTCGCGGGCCGGACTTCATCGTCTTCGGGGCGCAAAAGAGCGGGACGACTTCTTTGTATCGCTATTTGACGGGGCATCCCCGGATAGCCCCGGCCGCCGAGAAGCAGCTCGACTTTTTCTCGCACGAGGCTTTCCACCGGGGCGTGGAATGGCATCTCTCGCGGTTTCCCAAGCGAGGGGCGAACGTTCTCAGCGGGGAGGCGTCTCCGTATTACATGTTCCATCCGCACGCTCCGCGCCGTATCCTCGAGTTCGACCCGGAGGTGAAGCTCATAGCGGTTCTCCGCAACCCAGTGGATCGGACGTATTCGCATTACCAGCATCAAGTGCGGAACTGGCGGGAGCCGCTCTCCTTCGAGGAGGCTTTGTCGGCGGAGGCGGGGCGGATATCGGGCGAGGAGGCGAGGATGCGCCGGGACGAGTCTTTTTACGGCGTGGCCCACCGCCGCCACTCGTACCTCGCGAGGAGCCGTTACGCCGAGCAGCTCGAAACTTGGCTCTCGCTGTTTCCTCGGGAGCGAATGCTCGTCCTCGAAAGCGAGGCGATGTTCGAGTCCCCGGACTCCGTCCTCGACGAGGTCGCCTCGTTTCTCGGGCTGCCACCCTTCCGGCTCGGAACGTACGGCAAATACATGCCCGGAAGTTATGTCGAGGGGATGGACCCCGAGACGAGGCGGAGGCTCGTGGGTTATTTCCGGCCTCATAACGAGCGGCTTTACGGGATGCTCGGCATGGAGTTTTCGTGGGACGTATGATGTACGCGGAGGCTCGACGCGGAGGGAGAAAAAATGAGAGTCCTCGTTACCGGGGGAGCCGGGTTTATTGGATCGCACGTCTCGGATTTATTGATCGAGAACGGCCACGAGGTCGCCGTCGTGGACGATCTTTCGGGCGGAAAAAAGGAGAATATTCCGGGGAAGGCGAATTTCTACAAACTCGACGTCCGGGGCGGGTGCGATCCGGCCTTCGAGGAGTTCCGGCCGGAGGCCGTAGTCCACCAAGCCGCGCAGATGGACGTCCGCCGCTCGGTCGCCGAGCCGGACTTCGACGCAGACGTGAACGTCCTCGGAACCATACGCCTCCTCGAAAACTGCGCGAAGCACGAGGTCTCGAAGTTCGTCTTCGCCTCGACGGGCGGGGCGGTATACGGCGAGCAAGACGAGTTCCCCGCCACCGAGGATCACCCGCAAAGACCCATCTCCCCATACGGCGTCTCGAAGCTCGCCGGGGAGAAGTATCTTTATTATTTCAACGCGCAATACGGTCTCCCGTACACCGCGCTCCGGTACGCGAACGTGTACGGCCCCCGGCAAGACCCGCACGGCGAGGCGGGCGTCGTCGCGATTTTCAGTGGAAGGCTCGCAAGGAATGAAACCTCGAAGATAAACGGAGCCGGGGAGCAAACCCGCGACTACGTGTACGTGAAGGATGTCGCCCGCGCGAACCTCCTCGCCCTCGAAAAGGACGTACCTTCCGGCGCATACAACGTCGGCACGGGCATCGAGACGAGCGTGAACGAGCTTTACGAACTCCTCCGCGAAGGCGCAGGGAAAGACCTTGCGCCGGAGCACGGCCCGGCGAAGCCCGGCGAGCAAATGCGGAGTTGTGTGGATCCCGCGCTCGCGGAGCGAATCCTCGGATGGAGGCCGGAGGTCGAAATATCCTCCGGCCTCAAAGAGACGCTCCGATATTTCGGGGCGGTTTGAGGTTTCAGGCATCAGCTTTTTGTTTTTCCTGAAACCCGATGCCTGAAGCCCGCCGACGAAGGAGGCGCCTCACATCTCGTTGAGGATGCGCCTTATCTTCGGGGCGTAGTTCGGGTCGGTGGCGTGACCGTGACTTGCTTCCGGTAAAATGCAAGTTACGAAAATGTCCCTCACATAGGCGTGCCCCAATGAGGATGATACCCGAGACACCGGAAGAGTATCGTGTCTGGTGGATGATAAGTACGGACATACCCTACGGATGCTGTTGGTGTGACTGTGGAAAATCCACTCCGCTGGCTTTGAAGACGAACGTGCGCCACCAATGGTTTAAAGATGAGCCGTTTCGCTATTTTCACAATCATCACGGCAGGAAGTTTGCCAGCGAGTACACTACCGAGGATCGAGGGTATCGGATGCCATGTTGGATCAGCAACCGCACGAAGAACGAACATGGCTACACTTCCATGAGGTTCGGCGGCAAGATGATGCGAACCCACCGTGTATTTTACGAGGAAGCTGTCTCATAAATGCGGAAGTGGGGATATAGTGGCTCTGTCGTGCATCCTTTTGGCAGGAGAAAAAGAGCATGGATCTCACAGACGAGCAGTGGGAGTTGCTGGAGCCACTCATCCCAAAGCCGCCACTCAGAGAAGATGGCCGGGGTCGGCCGTGGAGAGATCCACGCGATGTCCTCAAGGGCATCCTGTGGACACTTCGCACCGGAGCGCCCTGGAAAGGCCTCCCCGAACGCTACCCTTCCTACCAGACCTGCCACCGCCGCTTTCAGAAGTGGATCGAAGAAGGGGTTTTGAGCGGCGCGCTCGAAGCTCTGGCCGAGGACCTCGAAGAGCGTGGGGAGGTAGAC
>JACCWD010000060.1 GCA_013697825.1 Rubrobacter sp. | reverse complement strand
AAGGAGGAAGCGATGGGAAAGAGAACCCGCTACGAACCCGGAACTTTTTGCTGGATAGACTTCCAAACCATCGACCCGGAAAGCACGAAGGCTTTTTATAGCAAACTCTTCGGCTGGCAAGCCGTGGACATGCCCGTCGGAAACGGAACGACGTATACGATGCTCACCCTCGACGGCGACGACGTGGCGGCCCTCAACGAGATGGACGCCGAACAACGCGAAGCTAGCATCCCGCCCCACTGGTTCTCGTACATAAGCGTCGCCGACGCCGACGAAACGGCGGCGAAGGCGCGAGAACTCGGCGGAACCGTCTTTGGAGAAGCCTTCGACGTCCTCGACGCGGGCCGGATGGCGATCATACAAGATCCTCTCGGCGCGACTTTCGCTGCCTGGCAACCCAAAAACCACATCGGCGCGGGCCGAGTCAACGACACCGGATGCCTCGCCTGGAACGAACTCCAAACCCGCGACCACGAAGCGGCGACCAAATTTTACTCCGGCCTCTTCGACTGGAAAGCGTCCCCCATCGAAGAAAACGGAAACACCGTCTATCTCACCATCGAAAACAAAGGCTCCATGAATGGCGGCGTCATGCCGATGACCGAAGCCCACGGAGACGCGCCCCCATACTGGCTCCCGTACTTCACAGTCGAGTCATGCGACGAGACGGTCGAAAAGATAAAAACCCTCGGCGGCAACCTCCTCGCCGGCCCGATAGAGTCCGGAGCCGGAAGAATCGCCGTAGCCGCCGACCCGCAAGGAGCCGCCTTCGCCATCTTCGAAGGAGAAACCGACGAATAATCGCTTCGCGACCGTTATTGGTTCTTGGCCAAGAACCAATAACTGAAAACCGAGAACGGCGAGCGAAGCGAGCAAAGAGCCCGGGAAGGGAATCGAACCCCCGACCGGCCGCTTACAAGGCGGCTGCTCTGCCTCTGAGCTACCCGGGCGTGTTTCAGCTTCTCAGCCAGTCAGCATTTCAGCTTCTCCAGCCAAAGACCGCGGGTTCGTGACGACACATCGCTCCGAACCGTTTTTTCGACGGCTGACAACCTCGAAAGTATATCCCACGGCGATTTCCATAACGATTGGCCCCGAAATATGCCGAAGAATTTTCAACCCGGCTTTCACCATCCTCGAAAAAAGCTGACGAGCTGACAAAGCGAAGCGGGCTGACTGGCTGACAGGCGCGGATTGCTCCGCAATCCGCTACCCTTCCGCCTTCCTCCGAACCTCTTCGAGTTCTTCGAGCGTCTTTTCGGAAAGCCTGTCCGAGACCCTCGAACGAGAAGGCTTGTCCGGGTTTCTCGTCACGGCGGGAAGCTCGTTGAGGAGAGCCTGAAATTCCCGAGGCGTCGCCCGCACCGCCCCTCTCGCGAGCGCGGCCCGCTGAAGCGCGAAGTCGGCGGTGTACAAAGTCACCGCCCCGGACAGGCGCGGAAGAAGCCTCTCTATGACGTCGTCGGCGGACTGCCCCGGCCCGCTGAAAACAAGACGCACCGCCCCCCCGGCCCGGAGTTCCTCCCGCAAAGGCTCGGAGCTTCGGTGCGCGTCGAAGATTATTACGATGTCGCTCCCCGTCCATCCCGCCGCTTTGAGAGCGTCGTTTATGAGAAGCTCCCGCGACTCGTCGAGGCCGCCCGTCGCCGCCGTACGGTACCGCGTGATCCCCCCGATGACGTTGTACCCGTCGAGAATGAGGTATGAAGCCACGACTAAAACCCCCGCTGCCTTCGAGCCTCGTAAAGAAGAACCGCCGTCGCCACCGACACATTCAACGACGAAACCGCCCCGAGCATCGGTATCGAGACCGTCCCGTCGCACCCCTCGCGCACGAGCCGCCGAACCCCCTTCCCCTCGCTCCCGAACACGAGAGCGACCGGCCCTTCGAGGTCGAGGCCGGTATGCGAGGTCTTCGAGCCGCCTTCCGCCGCGTACGTCCACACCCCGGCGTCCTTCATCTCGTCCACGGCTCGGCGGAGGTTCGTCACCCGCGCGACCTTCACGTGCTCGCTCGCGCCCGCGCTCGCCTTCACCACCGTCGCGTTCACCGTCGCGGCGCGATCCTTCGGAATGACCACCCCCGAAACCCCCGCCCCCTCCGCCACCCGCAAAACCGCCCCGAGATTGTGCGGGTCCGTAACCCCATCGAGAACCACGACGAGCGGCTCGGTGTCATTCAAAATCTCTTCGAGCGAAACATACGGATACCCCGCCACCCGAGCCGCCACGCCTTGATGGACGCCGGAGGCGAGTTCATCCACATCCTTCCGGGAAACCTTCTTCACCGAAACACCCTTCTCGCGGGCGAGGCGGGCGACCTCCCCATCCCCCGACGAATCAAAGACCTCGAAGACCTCGCGCCGCCTCGATCGAAGCGCCTCGAAGACGGGCCGCGCGCCGAAAATAACCTCACTCATGCTCGCTCCGTGTCCGGCTTCGACGCCTTCGGCTCCGCCCGTAAAAACCGGGAGTCGGGAGGTCGCATCGCTCCGCGTTCCGCTCCGCTCGCTTCGGGAGTCGGGAAGCGCGCCGTCGAGTCCCTCGAAAATCTGCCGGGCGAGGAAGCAAAAGAGTCATGACGAATCCGCCCGATCGCTCCCTTTGCCATGATCGCCGCTTCCGCCGCCGTTCATGCGCGGAGCCGCGCGGCGAAAGGCGGAGCCGACAACCATGCTCGGCTCGCGTCGGAAAATGCGCGGAGCCGAAAAGCCGCGCCGACATCGCCCCGGTCGAGCCCGGCGAAAGCCCTTCGGGCGAGAAGGCGAGGGTGTCCGGGAAAGCACGGGCGCGAAACGTCCGCCGCCGAAGCGTCGGTTCGAGTTCGTCGGGAGGGGAGGCGAAGGTGTCGAGGAAAAGTCGGTCGAGAACCACCCGACTCCCGAAGCGAGCGCCGGCGAGCGGCTCCCGACCCCCGGCGAGTTTCGGGGTCATTCCCGAAGTCCGCCGTCCCGCCGGACGAGTACCGGGCCTTCCGGTGTATCCTCCACCGCCCATCCTCCGGAATGAAGCTCGTCCCGAAGGCCGTCGGCGGCCGCGAAGTCCCGCTCTTTCCGGGCCTTCTCGCGCCCGGCGACGAGTCGGAGAGCGCCCTCCCCCACATCGCCCGAATAGCGAACGGAGACGCCGTCCACCTCCGCCGCCTTCTCCTCGGGCGCGGCGGAAAGCTCGAAACCGAGTATGGTGAGAACCTCCTCAATCGCGTCGGCGAGGGAGGCGAACTCCCCGGCAGCCTCGGGGTTCGCGGAGATGGCGCGTCCCGCCTCCGCGACCGCCTCGAAGACGGCGGCGATCGCCTCGGGCGTATTGAAATCGTCGCGCATCGCCTCGTCGAACTTTTCGAGAAGCCCCGTAGCCAGCCGCGCCGAATCCTCGGAGGAGATTTTCGACGGGGATATTTGCCCGTAGAAACGGACGAGCCTTTCCCACGAACGGCCCTTCTCGTCGAGGATCTTCTCGGAGAAATCCACCGGGCCGCCGTAATGGCTTTGGAGGAGCCACATCCGTATGGCGTCCGCCCCGAACCTCTCAACGACATCTTTTATATCCACCACGTTTCCGATGCTCTTCGCCATCTTTTCGTCCGTCATGCGAACCATCCCGTGATGGCACCACGCCCGCACGAACTCGTGCTCGGGATACGCCCCTTTGCTTTGCGCGAGCTCGTTCTCGTGGTGCGGGAACCGGATGTCCGTCCCGCCGCCGTGGATGTCCGCCCCGTCCGGCAAATGCTTCCCGACCATCGCCGAGCACTCGATGTGCCACCCCGGACGGCCATCGCCCCACGGGCTTTCCCACGAAGGCTCATCCGGCTTCGATGCCTTCCAAAGCGTGAAGTCGAGGTGGCTCTTTTTGTGGCCCGTCTCGCCTTTCTCCGTCTCGCGCATCTCCGAGGGTTTTTGGTTCGAGAGAGCGCCGTACTCCGGGAAACTCTCGACGGCATAATAAACGTCGCCGTTCTCGGAAGGGTATGCGTGGCCCTTCTCGATGAGTTCCTCGATGATCCGGATCATCTCCGGTATATGCTCCGTCGCCCGAGGCTCGACATCCGGCATCCCGACCCCGAGAAGGGCGAGCCGCTCATGGAACGAGTCCGTGTACCGCTCGACGATCTCCCGCCACGACACGCCTTCCTCGTTGGCTTTGTTTATGATTTTGTCTTCGATGTCCGTGATGTTCCACACGAACTTCACCTCATAATCGCGGCTTCGGAGGTACCGGACCGCCACGTCCCAAAAAAGGTGGACGCGCGAGTTCCCAATGTGGATGTGGTTGTAAACCGTCGGGCCGCACACGTATATGCCGACCCTCCCGTTCTCTCCGAGCTCGACCGTGCCACCCGTGAGCGTGTCCCGAACCTTTATAGTCATGTTCGTAATATAACCCAAGTTGCCCCCTATTCCGGTAAACAATATCCTCCCGACCGGAAGGCCACTCAACCTTTCGAACCGGGAGGACGAATTGGAAGATACCATAACCACCACCTACTGCCTCTGCGAGGAGGTCCTTGAGGCCATGGGGCATCGCGACGACCCCCAGGCGCGCCTCTCCACCGCAGAGGTGATGACCATAGCCCTCACCGCCTCCGCCTTCTTCGGGGGCAATGTCGAGCGAAGCCGACTCTTTCTCAGCGAGCATGGCTACATGGGGAGCATGATCTCCAAGAGCCGGCTCAACAG
>JACCWD010000036.1 GCA_013697825.1 Rubrobacter sp. | reverse complement strand
CCCTTCTCGTCATACTCGTACCATCCCTTCCCTGTCTTCCTCCCAAGTTCGCCCTTCTCGAACTTCTCGGCGATGCTCCTTCGAGGCTTGTCGGAAGGGTCTCCCGTTTCTTCATAACGAGCTTGCCGCACGTAATATGAAATATCGATGCCCGTGAGATCCATAAGCTCGAACGGCCCCATCGGATGCCCGAGCGCCGTTTTGCAAGCAACGTCAATGTCCTCGAACGAAGCGTATCCGCCCTCGTACAAATCGATCGCCTCGTCCCGGAGAGCGTGGAGTATGCGGTTCGCCACAAAGCCGGAGATTTCTTTTTCGAGGATGACGGGAGCCTTCCCGATGCGCTTCGTCAATTCCACCGTCGTGTCCACCGTCGCGTCGGAGGTATCCGGCCCACGCACGACTTCGACGCACTTCATGATCAGCGCGGGGTTGAAGAAGTGCATGTTGCAAACTTTGTCCGGGCGACTCGTCGCGTCGGCGACGCGGCTCCCCACGATGGTCGAGGAGTTCGTGGCGAGGACGGCATGCTCGGGCGCGGCCTCGTCGAGTTTTGCGAAAAGCTCCCGCTTCACGTCGAGCTTCTCGACGGCGGCTTCGATCACGAAATCCGCCTCCGAAGCGGAGCCTTCGAGGTCGGTTGTGAAGGCCATCCGCGAGAAGGCTTCTTCGACCTCATTCTCGCTCATGCGCTCCTTCTCGACGTTCCGGTTCATACGGTCGCGAAGCTCTTTCTTCGCTTTTTCGAGCATATCGCCGCTTATGTCTTGAACGGCGACTTCGTAGCCGGAGATGGCGCATACCATCCCAATTTGGCTCCCCATCGCCCCCGCCCCGACGACGAGTATCTTTTTTATGCTCTCGATGTTCGGCTCGGACATGTCTCACCTCACGTTTCGGAGTTTTCTCGGACGTTCATATTATGACGGCGCGAAGACCGCTCGGCTCACGTCCCCATGTATGCCCGGCGGACGTCGTCGTTGTCCATGAGTTCGTCTTTGGAACCCGCGAGGATGACCTCGCCGTTCTCCACGACGTATCCCCGGTGCGCTATTTTGAGCGCGGCCTTCGCGTTTTGCTCGGCGAGGAGAACCATGATGCCCGTCTTGTTTATCTCCACCACCGCGTCCAAAACTTGCCGCGAAACGAGCGGCGCGAGCCCGAGCGAAGGCTCGTCGAGGATGAGCAATTTCGGCTTCGCCATGAGCGCCCGCCCGACCGCGACCATTTGCTGCTGACCGCCGCTGAGTGAACCCGCCGGATCGTTCCGCTTCTCATAGAGGATCGGAAAAAGCTCATACGCCTCTTCGAGCGACTTCTTTATCCCGGCCCGGTCGCGCCGCCGCAAATACGCCCCGAGCGTGAGGTTTTTGAGGACCGAGAGTTCGGGGAAGAGGTGCCGCCCCTCGGCGCTTTGGGCGATGCCCGCCTTCACCACGGCGTTCGCCGGGCGGCCCCCGATCTTCTCCCCGCAAAAATCTATCTCCCCCGAAGCGGGCTTTATGAGGCCGTTTATGGTGCGGAACAAAGTGCTTTTCCCGGCTCCGTTCGCCCCGAGGACGACGACGAGCTCCCCCTCCTCGACCGTGAGGCTCACGCCGCGCAGCGCGGCGAACTCCCCGAACCTCACGCTGAGATCCCTCACTTCAAGCATCTTCCTCCTCCCCCGCCCCGAGATACGCTTCGATGACCGCCTCGTTCGACGCGACTTCCTTCGGCGCGCCCTCGGCGATCTTCTCCCCATGATGGAGTACCATTATTTTATCGGCGAGTCCCATGACCATGCTCATCTTATGCTCGACGAGGCACACGGTATAGTCGTGCTCGACGAGCTTCCGAATGAGCGTCGCAAGCCCCTCCGTCTCCTCATTGTTCACCCCGGCGGCGGGTTCGTCGAGGAGGAGTATCTTCGGGTCGGTGGCGAGGGCGAGCGCGATGGAGACTCTTTTCTGCGCTTCCTGCGAAATGCTCCCGACCGTCCGGTTCGCGAGGCGATCCACACCCGCGAACTCGAGAGCCTCCATCGCCCGCTCGCGGCTCTCCTTCTCCTCGCGCCGGAGACGCGGGGTTCGGAAGATGGCGTCGAAGAAGTTCGACTTCGTCCGCACCCGATGGCCGACGATGAGGTTGTCGAGGACGGTGTCCTCCATGAAGAGGTTCGTCGTCTGAAACGTCCTCGCCATCCCGCTCCGCACCGTTTTATGCGCCGGAAGGTTCGTGAGATTCTCCCCGTCGAGCGTGACGGTCCCCGTCGTCGGCTTGTGGAAGCCGCTCATGAGGTTGAAAAACGTGCTTTTTCCCGCCCCGTTCGGGCCGATGATGGCGGCGACGGTTCCGCGCTCGACCTCGAAATCCACCTCGTTGACGGCTTTGAGTCCGCCGAAGGTTATGCCGAGGTTCTCCGTTTTCAGAAGCATTATTTCGCCTCCTCCTTCGCGGGTTCCTCGGAGGCTCCCGCGTCGCCGGACATTTCTCCCTTTCCGCGCATCGCCTTTATGCGGGTTTCCAGCGCGGCCCACAGTCCGGCGAGGCCCTTCGGGAAGAAGATGATGAGGATGACGACGATGGGGCCGAGGATGACGAGCCGGTACGCCTCGAATTGCTGGAGGAACTGGAAGAGCGTCGTCACGAGGAACGCCCCGACGAGCGGCCCCGAGAGCGACCCCATCCCCCCGACGAGGAGGTACAAAAGTATCTCGAACGTCGTCGGCACGTTGACTATGGCCGGGCCGAGGAAGCCGATGTATGTGGCGTAAAGTCCTCCGGCGAGGCCCGCGATCCCAGTCGAGATGGCGAACGCGAGTTGCTTGGCGCGGCCCACGTTTATCCCCGTCGCCGCCGCAAGCTCCTCGCTGTTCCGGATCGCCATGAAACTCCGCCCGACGAGCGAGTTCGCGATACTCCACGCGATGTATATCGTGAGGATGAGGAACCCGAGGATAAGGTAATAAATGGACTCCGGCCCGTCGAATTGTATCGGGCCGATGCCTTCGGGGTACGGAACCCCGATCAAGCCGAGCGCGCCGCCCGTAAGCCCTTCCCACCGTTCGATGACGAGGTATATGACGAACCCCACCCCGAGCGTGAAGATGGCGAAATACTCGTTCCGCGTCCGAAGCGCGAAGATCCCGATGAGGAACCCGAGCACACTCGAAGCGATGGCCGCGAGGAGGAGGGACGGCCAAAACGGAAACTCGTAATTCACCGTCAAAACCCCGACGGTGTACGCCCCGATGCCGAAGAATCCGGCGTGTCCGAGGGAAAGTTGCCCGGTGTACCCGAGGAGAATATTCAGCCCGTATGTCGCAATCGCCCATACGTACCCGAGGATGATGATGCCGAGGAAATAATCATTCTGCACGAAGACCGGGACAAAGAGCGAGATCACGAAGACGACGACGAGGGCGATCTTCTTCCAGTGTTTCGAGAGCGCGGCCATCTCACGCCCCCTTCGAGAAGAGTCCGGTCGGGCGCACGGCGAGGACGACGAGGAGGAAGAGGAACCCGATCGCCTCGCTGAAAGCGTTCGATATATACGTACTCGAGAACACTTCCGCGAGCGCGAGCGCGAAGCCCCCGACGATGGCCCCCGGAATGCTCCCAAGCCCCCCGAGGATGATGATGGCGAAGACCTTCAAATTGAGAGCCTCGCCCATCGTCGGGAAGACGAGGTTTATAGGGGCGACGAGCGAGGCCGCGATCGCCGCGAGGGCCGCCGAGATGGCGAACGTCATCATCGAGACGCGGTTCGCGTCTATGCCGACGAGGGACGCGCCCGTCCGGTCTTGCTCGATGGCCTCGATGGTTTGCCCCGGAACGGTCTTTTTGAGGAAGAGATACAAAGCGACCATCACGAGGATCGAGGCGAAGATGACGACGAGTCGTTGCTGCCCGATGTTCAGCCCGAAGACGTTGACGATCCCGGTGAAAGGACTCGGCATCTCCCGGAACTCCGACCCCCACAAAACCTGCGCCCCGGACTGGAGAAAGAAAAGCACCCCGACGGCGGCGATGAGGTGGTGAGTGTGCGGCGCGTTCCTAAGCGGATGGAAGACGAGCCGCTCGACGATGACTCCGATGAGCGCCAAAACCGCTGCGGAGATCCCGATCGCCACGATATACGGTATCCCGTACGAAGTGAGGGCGAAGTACGTGACGTATGCTCCGATCATATACAAAGCGCCGTGCGCGAGGTTCGGTATCCGAAGCACGCCGAACACGAGCGTGAGCCCGAGGGCGGCGAGGCTGTACACGCTGCCGAGCGCGATGGCGTTTACGAGTTGTTGCAGGAATAGTTCCACTCATCTCCTCCCCGAAGAACGTCGCCGGGAGCGAACCCCCGGCGGGCGCCGCTCCCTTTTTACTGTTCCTGCGGAACCTCGAGTTCGGTGTATTCTCCGTCCTCGACGAACGTCGCCACGACGGGGCCGGCGAGGTGTCCCTCCTCGGTGAAGCCCTCGGGGAAGTTTATGACTTTGTACTCGTCCTCGACCTCGGCGAGCGCGGGTTCGATGTTCTCCCGTATCGCCTGCGGGTCGTCGGTGGAGCCGGCGAGCTCCATCGCCTTCGCCACGACGTGCATCGCCTGGTAGTTGTAGCCGACCTCCGAGACCGGGAGGCGATCCTCGGATATTTCCTCCTCGTAGCGCGTGACGAAGTCTTCCGTCCCCGCCTCGTCGCTTTCAATGAGGGGCATGACACCGACGGAGCCGTTTATGTTCTCTTCGGAGGTGAACTCCTCCATCTCCTCGACCTTCGCTTGATCCATGACGATGAAGCCGCCCTCGAATCCCTGATTCCTCGCCGCCTCGATCACGAGCGCCGTCGGCTGCGACGGCCCGCCGATAAAGAGGACATCCGGGTCTTCGGAAAGCGCCTGCGTGACCGGCCCCGCGTAGTCCGTCGTGGTCGTATAGTCAACGCCGTTGTTCGAGAGGACTTCGCCTCCCTGCGCCTCCCACTCCTCCGTTACCTGATCGGTCCATTCCTGACCGTACTCACTCTCGGTCGGGATGAGGCCGAGGCTGTCCCCGAACTCGTCCATCGTGGTTCCGACGAACGGCTCCATATAGTTGTCGAAGCGGGGTGGGATCATCATAGTGAGCGGGTTTTCCTGCTCGAGTATCGCCGGATCACTACTATACGCCCCGAGCAAAAACTCGTTCCTGTCGGTGTTTATGCTCTGAGCCGCGAAGATTCCACCGGAATGCGGTATGAAAACCACCGGCGCGTCATCTTGCTGAACGAGACGCTGCGCGTTCGTAGCCGCCTCATTCGGCAGATACCGGTCGTCGAGGGAGGCGATCTCGAACGTGACGGGCTGCCCGTCTATCTCGACGCCCTCCTCGTTGAGATCCTCGACGGCCATCTCTATGCCCGACAAAACATTCTCCCCATACAAGGAAGCGCCGCCGCTCAATGGCCCGCTGTACCCGATGTTGACGACCTCGCCGCCGTCACCGGAACCGCCGCCTTCGCCCCCTCCTCCGCCGCAAGCGGCCATGAAAAACGCCGCCAACGCTAACGGCAAAACCATGAGTTTCCTACGCGACCTCCACATACCTTTCTCCTTTCCCCTTTGCTTCGCAAAAATGATACACAACCCCCGCCCTCCGGTACCACGAGATCCAGACTTCCGATGCCCGCCCGAGGCATCTCCCAAAAACCCTCCCCGGTCTCGGCCCCGAAAAACTGGAACTTTCCCTACATTGCCGTTCAGTATGACATTTAAACAATATACCTTCAAACTACGATGTGGGATTTCTTGTTCGACGAGATCCGCTCATTTACCGCATTTCCTCCGAAGACGGGGTTTTTGGTGGTGTTTTCCATTACGTGCGTTTCGAGGCGAATGAGGATAATGTATTATGTCGGACAGTTAATGGAAACCGGATGGTTTCGGAGGAGAGGGATGTCTTTCAGGCCGGCCCCGGTACGCCGGGCGAAGGAGCAGGTGGAGGTTCAGCTTCGGGAGGCGATCCTTTCGGGGACGTTTTCGAGTGGGGATCGGCTGCCGAGCGAGATGGAGTTGTCCCAAAGTTTCGGGGTGAGCCGGACGACGATCCGGGAGGCTTTGGGGGGGTTGGCTTCGGCGGGCCTCATCTCCAAAGTTCCGGGGGCATCGGGGGGGAGTTTCGTCCGGGTCGTGGATCACGAATCCCTCGGGCTTTCGCTCGGGCGCTCGATAGACGACACGCTCAAGTTCGGGAGCATAAACTTCGAGGAGGTAAACCACGTGAGGCGTTTGCTCGAAGTCCCATCCGCCCGCGAGGCGGCTCGCATGCGAACCGAGGAGGACGTGGAGGCGTTGCGGGCCATCATCGAGCGGCAAAAAGAGGCCGCTATCGAAGATCCGGAGGGAATGGCGGGCCTCGACTCGGGATTCCACACGAGGATCGCCGAGGCTTCGGGGAACCGGGTTCTCGCCTCGCTCGTCTTCGCGCTCCACAGCGTCATCCGGCAGGCACTCTTCCTCAACGTAACCCCCGAGCAAGGAAGCACGGCGGTCCGTCAGCACATAAACATCGCGCGCGGAATAACAAACGGCGACGCGGACGAGGCCGGAAGAGCGATGGAGGATCACCTCGACTACCTCGACCATCTCCAAATCTGGCGCAAAAAACCCGCGAGCTGAAAAACCGGGAGTCGGGAGGCGCTCCGCTCCTTCGTCGCTCCGCTTCGGGAGTCGGGAGTCGTGGGGTTCTCGACTCCCTTTCCTTCGACCACCTCGCCTTCCCGCCCGACGGACTCGACCGCGGCGATGGCGGATGCGGGTTTCGCCCCGTGCTTTTCCCGACTCCCGAAGCGAGCGGAGCGATGCGACCTCCCGACTCCCGGCGAGCGAAGCGAGCTTACTCCGGCAAGGCTGTCTTCCACAGGTTCTCGCCCGGCTCCCGCCCTCGCGGCTCTCCGAACTTCCGGCCTCCCGAACTACGGCGGCACGAAAAGGCACGATAAAGCGGTTTTCATAAAGGTCGGCCTTCATGAAAACCACGCCGTTAGTTTTTAGCTTTTGGCTTTTAGCTTTTCGTCTTTGCCAACGGCTAACTGCTAATTGCTAACCGCTTTTCTCGCCGGGAACCACGAGCGATTTCGCTATCGCCTCGCGGGCCTCGCTCCCGCCGAGGAACCGGATGAAGTCCTCGACCGCCGGACGCCGGGGGGTGTCCGCCGCGACGAGCGCGTACCATCGGCGCATGGGAAGCTCTTCGGCGAGGTGGACTTCTCGAAGAAGCCCCATCTCGAGTTCGAGGGACACGGCTTGGCGCGACTGGAGGGAGACGCCGAGTCCCGCCCGGACGGACTGCTTGATCGCACCATTCGACCCGATGGTCATGACCGACGGCCTCATCCCTTTCTCGGCGAGAAGATTCTGGGTGAAGTCCCTCGTCCCGGATCCCGGCTCCCGGAGCAGCCACGTCGCCCCCTCAAGCTCCTCGAAGGCGACACCTTTTCTGGAGGCAAGCTCGTCCTCCGGCGAGGCGATGACGACGAGTTCGTTGCCCATGAACGGCACACCCTCGATCTCGCTGTCCATCGGCGGACTCCCTCCCACCCCGATATCCGCGACCCGCAACTCGACCTGGCGGAAGACTTTCTCCCGGTTTCCGACCTCCAGCCGGACGTCTATCCGGGGATGCGTCCGGCGGAACGTCCGCAAAACCGCCGGGATGAGATACTCACCCGCCGTCGTGACGGCCGCCACCCGGAGGTCGCGCCGACCGGGATCCGCGGCCTCCACCGCCGCCGCCCGGCCATCCTCCAGCAAAGCCAAAACCCGCGACGCATATGGCATGAACGAAATCCCCGCCGCCGTCGGCGCAATGCCCCGCCCCCGCCGCTCGAATAACTTCACCCCAACCTCCCGCTCCAAAGCAGACACCGCCCCCGAAACCGACGGCTGCGTAACCACCAACTCCGACGCCGCCCCCTTGAGCGACCCCGTCCTCTCAACCGCCAGAAACGTCCTCAACTGCGTCACCGTTATAGTCATATCCCTAATTCTAACATCGGAAAAATGATTTGTGAATTCATTCACCTTGCTTTACGGTCTGTTTCACAGAGGCGACTCGGGAGCGAAGGAGGCAGGAATGTCGGAGACGTTAAAAGGAAAAGAGCGGTATCAGGCGGGGGTCATTCCGTACAAGAAGATGGGGTATTGGGAGGCCGATTACGAGCCGAAGGCGACGGACATCATCGCGCTGTTCCGCATCACGCCGCAGCCCGGCGTGGATCCGGAGGAGGCCGCCGCCGTCGCCGGGGAATCCTCGACCGCGACGTGGACAGTCGTATGGACCGACCGTCTCACGGCGGCGGACTTATATCGGGCGAAGGCGTACCGCGTGGACGCGGTTCCCGGCACGGAGGATCAGTATTTCGCGTACATCGCCTACGACTATGACCTTTTCGAGGAAGGCTCCATAGACAATTTGACCGCCTCCATCATCGGCAACGTCTTCGGTTTCAAGGCGCTCCGGCTGGAGGACATGTACTTTCCTCCAGCGTATCTCAAAACCTATCAAGGCCCGCCGACGGGAATGGTCGCCGAAAGGGAAAGATTGGACAAGTACGGTCGTCCGCTCCTCGGGGCGACGACCAAACCGAAGCTCGGGTTGTCCGGGAAAAACTACGGGCGCGTCGTGTATGAGGCGTTGAGAGGCGGGCTCGACTTCGTCAAGGACGACGAGAACATCAACTCGCAGCCGTTCATGAAATGGCGCGAGCGGTATTTGTATTGCATGGAGGCCGTCAACCGTGCGTCGGCGGCGACGGGCGAAGTGAAAGGCCATTATCTCAACGTCACGGCGGCCACGATGGATCAGATGATCGCGCGCGCCGAGTTTGCCAAAGAACTCGGGAGTGTCATCGTCATGATCGACCTCATCATCGGATACACTGCCATACAGACGATGGCGAAATGGTGCCACGACAACGACATGATCCTCCACCTCCACCGCGCCGGACACGGGACGTACACCCGCCAAAAGAACCACGGCATCAGCTTCCGGGTAATCTCGAAGTGGATGCGGATGGCAGGCGTGGACCACATCCACGCGGGAACCGTAGTCGGCAAGCTCGAAGGCGACCCGAGCATGATCGCCGGCTACTACGACGTTCTCAGAGAGTCGCATCTCGATAAAAACCTCGAACACGGCATCTTCTTCGATATGGACTGGGCGTCCTTGAAGAAAGTCATGCCCGTCGCCTCGGGCGGCATCCACGCCGGACAGATGCACCAGCTTCTCCACTACCTCGGAGAAGACACCATTCTCCAGTTCGGCGGCGGAACCATTGGCCACCCGGACGGCATACAGGCGGGCGCGATCGCAAACCGCGTCGCCGTCGAAGCGATGGTGCAAGCCAGAAACGAAGGCCGCGACTGCTTCCACGAAGGCCCGGAAATCCTCAACGACGCCGCCAAATGGTGCGACCCGTTGCGGAAAGCCCTCGACCTGTGGAAAGACATCACCTTCAACTACGAGTCCACGGACACCGCCGACTTCGTCCCGACCCCGACACCGGGAATGTGAGAAAGACCGGGAGTCGGGAAAGGCACGAGGCCGAACGCCGCACCGACATCGCCGCCGTCGAATCCGGCGAGAGTCCGTCGGGCAAGAAAATGGAAGTATCCGGGGAGAGAAAGTCGAGAACATCCCGACTTCCGACTCCCGAAGCGAGCGTCAGCGAGCGCCTCCCGACTCCCGGCGAGCGAAGCGAGCAAAGAGCGACCACAAGGAGGAAACAATGAAGATCACGCAGGGAACCTTTTCGTTCCTGCCGGAGTTGAGCGACGAGCAGATAAAGGCTCAGATCGAGTACGCGCTCGAAGAACAGGGATGGGCCATTAGCGTCGAGTACACCGACGACCCCCATCCCCGGAACACGTACTGGGAGATGTGGGGCATGCCGATGTTCGACCTCGAGGATCCCGCCGGAGCCTTCGAGGAAGTGAAGGATTGCCGCGAGGCGAACCCGAGCCACTATATAAAAGTAAACGCCTTCGACTCGACGCGGGGGTGGGAGACGGTGAGGCTCTCGTTCATCGTGAACCGCCCGGAACGCGAACCCGGCTTCCGGGTGATGCGCCAGGAGGCGCAGGGACGCGACATTCGATACACCATCGAAAGCTACGCCGCCTCCGGCAGCCCCGAGGGCGAAAGGTACGGGAGATGAGTGATGGAAGAAACGATCCATAACGACCCCGGAAACATCCCCGACCCCGACGCGCCGGTGGACATCGAGGGCGCTTTCGAGGACTCGCAGGTTCAGGGAGTCCTCGACAAACTCGACCGGGAACTCGTCGGCCTCGCGTCGGTCAAAACCAAGATTCGGGAGACCGCCGCCCTCCTCCTCGTGGACCGCGTCCGCCGCGAGGTCGGCCTCGCCTCGGCGTCGCCGAGCCTCCACATGTCCTTCACCGGAAACCCCGGCACCGGAAAGACGACCGTCGCGATGCGGATGGCCGAAATCCTCCACCGCCTCGGGTATGTGCGGAAGGGTCATCTCGTGGCCGTCACCCGCGACGATCTCGTCGGGCAGTACATCGGACACACCGCGCCGAAGACGAAGGAAGTCCTCAAAAAGGCGATGGGCGGGGTGCTTTTCATAGACGAGGCGTATTACCTGTACCGGCAGGAGAACGAGCGCGACTATGGGTCGGAGGCCATCGAGATCCTTTTGCAGGTTATGGAGAATCAGCGGGAGGACCTCGTGGTGATCTTCGCCGGATACGCGGATCGGATGGAGGAGTTCTTCCGGAGCAATCCGGGGATGTCGAGCCGCATCGCGCACCACCTCGACTTCCCGGACTACTCCGACGGGGAGCTTATGGAGATAGCCTCCCTCATGCTCGGCGAGCAGCAATACCGGCTGAGCGAGGAGGCGGATCGGACGTTCCGGGAGTACATCGCCCGGCGGAGGGGGCGGCCAAACTTCGCCAACGCCCGGAGCATCCGCAACGCCCTCGACCGGGCGCGGCTCCGACAGGCGAGCCGCCTCTTCGAAAACCGCGGCTCCGGCCTGACGAAGCGCGACCTCGCCACCATCGAGGCCGAGGACTTCCTCGCGAGCCGCGTGTTCGAGAACGACGGGGAAAGCTCATGAGGGGAAGGAGATCCACATGCCACGTCCGGTCATGATCGGGATAGTCGGGGACTCGGCGGCGGGGAAGACCACGATCACCCGCGGCCTCGTGCGGGCGCTCGGCGAGGAGAACGTCACTGCCGTTTGCACCGACGACTACCACAAGTACGACCGCAAACAGCGGGCCGAGAGGAGCATCACCCCGCTCCACCCGGATTGCAACTACGTGGACATCATGGAGCGCCACCTCAACGACCTTCGATGCAACTGCGCCATCCTCAAGCCCGTCTACCAGCACAACGACGGCACGTTCGGCCCCCCCGTCTACACCGAACCCAAAAAGTTCATGATCGTCGAGGGTCTCCTTGCTTTCCACACGGAGAAGATGCGCGATGTCTTCGATATCCGGGTATACCTCGACCCGCCCGAGGAGCTTCGCCGCAAATGGAAGGTCGCCCGCGACACGACGAAGCGGGGATATACGACGGACAAAGTCCTCGCCGAACTCGACAAGCGCGAGCATGATTCGGCGGCCTTCATCCGGCCCCAAAAGCAGCACGCCGACCTCACCATCAGCTTCCAGCCGAAGGAGGGCCGCGACCACAACCGCCTCGACGCGCTCATAACGCTCCACCCCGGCCTCCCACACCCCGACCTCTCGCGGATCATAAACGGAGACTCCGACGGTCTGGAGCTGAAAAAGGACGGCGACCGCACGGTCCTCTTCGTGCCGGGCGAACTCGAACGCGGGCGCGGCGAGGAGGTCGAAGAGTACATATGGGAGAAGCTCCACTTCGCGCAGCATCTCCGTAGCCAGCGCCTCGGGGAGTTCACCGTCGGAACCGACCTCATGCGCTCCGAGTCTTTGGCGGTGACGCAAATCCTCATCTTCTATCACCTTCTCACCGCCCGAGCCTCCGTCGCCCTCGGCGGAGCCGGGACGCGCGAACAGGCGGTCGCCTCCTTCGGAGGCTCCGGGGAGTAGGGAGGCGCTCCGCTCCGCTTCGGGAGTCGGGAAAAACGGTGGGGAGGCGAAACCCCCGCCATCGAAGCGCCCATCGAGTCCGGCGAGAGGCCGTCAGGCGGGAAGGCGAAAGTATCCGGGAAGAGAAAGTCGAGAACCACCCGACTCCCGACTCCCGAAGTGAGCGGCTCCCTACTCCCCGGAGCGAAGCCGAAGGCGAAGCGACCACAAGGAGGAAACATGGATCTCAGATCACGGACAACGACACAACTCTCCATAAACACCGTCCGGGCCATGGCGATGGACGCCGTCCAAAAGGCCGACTCCGGCCACCCCGGAACCCCGATGGCGCTCGCCCCGGCCGCGTACACTATCTTCACGAAGTTCCTCCGCCACAACCCCGAAAACCCCGAATGGCCCGACCGCGACCGCTTCATACTCTCCGTCGGACACGCCTCGATGCTCCTTTATTCCATGCTCCACCTCACCGGCTACGACCTTCCGCTGGCGGAGATCCGGAACTTCCGCCAATGGGACTCGATGACCCCCGGACACCCCGAACGCGGCCACACCCCCGGAGTGGAGACGACCACCGGCCCCCTCGGACAGGGCTTCGCCAACGGCGTCGGGATGGCTATCGCCGAACGCTTTATGGCCGACCGCTATAACCGGGACGGCCACGAAATCGTGAACCACCGCGTTTTTTGCCTTTGCTCGGACGGCGACCTCATGGAGGGGGTGGCGAGCGAGGCGGCGTCCATCGCGGGCCATCTCGGCCTCGGAAAGCTCGTCTATGTCTACGACGACAATCGCATAACCATAGACGGGACGACAGAGATATCCTTCGACCGCGAAGACAAGGCGAGACGCTTCGAGGCTTACGGCTGGCACGTCCAAAACGTGGACGAAGCCGAAGACCTCGAAGCCATCGAGGCCGCGCTCGAAGAGGCCACCGACGTGACCGAACATCCTTCCCTCATAGTCCTTCGCTCCCACATCGCGTATCCGGCCCCGAACGCCATGGACACCTCCAAAGCCCACGGCTCCCCGCTCGGAGAAGAAGAGGTCCGGTCAACCAAAGAACTCATGGGCCTCGACCCCGACGAACACTTCGCCGTCCCCGAAGAAGTCTATGAACATATGGATATGTCCGAGCGGGGCCGCGAACTCGAAAACGAGTGGAACGGACGGTTCGAGGCGTGGAGAGGCGATTTCCCGGAGCCTGCCGCCGAGTGGAACCGGGCATGGAGCGGGGAACCGGAGCCTGGCTGGAGGGAGACGCTGCCGCGCTGGAACCCCGCCGACACCCCGAAGCTCGCCACGAGAAAAGCTGGCGGCGCAGCGATGGAGGCTTTCAAAAGCCACGCGCCGACGATGCTCGGAGGCGCGGCGGACCTCGTCGGCTCCACCGCCACGAAGTTCAAAGGCGACGCGCTCTTCTCGGCGACGCAAACCGGGCGGAATATAGCGTGGGGAGTGCGCGAGCACGCGATGGGGAGTTGCGTGAACGGCCTCGCGTTGCACGGGGGGATAGTCCGTCCCTTCGGCTCGACGTTCCTCATCTTTTCCGACTATATGCGCCCGGCAATCCGGCTCTCGGCGCTTATGGACCTCCCGGTCGCGTGGGTCTTCACCCACGACTCGGTCGGTGTCGGGGAGGACGGCTCGACGCATCAGCCCATCGAGCATTACATGGCCCTCCGGGCGATTCCGAACCTCACCGTCATCCGGCCCGCCGACGCCAACGAGACGGCATCAGCGTGGAGGACGGCCTTCGAGGCCAGCGGCCCCGTCACCATCCTCCTCACCCGCCAGAACGTCCCCGTCCTCGACCCGGAGAGGACGGAGGGGGCGATGCGGGGCGCATACGTCTACGAAGAAGGAAACGAGGAACCCGACGCCATCCTCATCGCGACCGGCTCCGAAGTGTCCGTCGCGCTCTACGCGAAGAGGCTTCTCGGCGAGGGCGGCGTCTCGGTCCGGGTCGTGAGCATGCCTTCGTGGGAGGTCTTCGAGGCGCAGGATGCGAGCTACAAAAACTCCGTGCTGCCGCCGGGCGTGGAGGTTCGCGTCTCGGTGGAGGCCGGGATCACACTCGGGTGGGAGAGGCACGTCGGCTCCGGCGGGGCTTCGGTGGGCATAGACCGCTTCGGAGCCTCCGCGCCGGGCGAAGAGGTGATGGCGAACCTCGGCGTCACCCCGGAGAACGTGGCGACGAAGACCCTCGAACTCCTCGACCGCGCATCGGTCCGGCCTTGACCATCCGCCTCGCCGCCGGAGCGCCGGGAACGGTCATCGTGGATGCCTTCCAAACGAGTATCCCCTCGTCTTCCACCGTCGCCGGAATGCGCCGCATCCGCCCGAGGGACAACCTCCTCCGGATCGGCGGGTCGCTCCGGGGAGTGGGGAGTCGGGTGGTTCTCGACTTTCTCTCCCCGGACACATCCGCCCTCCCGTCCGAGAAGCCCTCGCCGGATTCGACGGAGGCGACGTCGGCACGGGTTTCGCCCCGCGCCTTTCCCGACTCCCGCCGTTCGACGGTTCCGTGAATAATCCGGGGCAAGCCACATCATCGGCGAGGTTCCGGGCGGCCCGTCCCAGCCCGTTCGGGAAAGTATTTCCTGAAGCCCGGCGAAGCCAAAGGCGAGCCGAGAAGCGGACATGACGGCACGACAACGGAGGTAACGAAGTATGGGACTCTTTTCGGAACTGGGTGGCAGGGTCGTCGGGGGGCCTTCGATCCTCGCCGCCAACTTCGCGTATCTGGCGGACGAGGTCGAAAAGGCCGAGGAAGGCGGGGCGGAGTTCGTCCACTTCGACGCGATGGACAACCAATTCGTCTCGAACCTCACCATCGGGCCGATGGTGGCGGCCTCGCTCGTCCCGGAGACGAGCCTCCCGGTGGACGCGCACCTCATGGTTCAAAACCCGGACAACCTCATTCCCGCCTTCCTCGAAGCGGGCGTGAAAAGCATCTCCGTCCAGCCGGAGGCCGTCGTCCACCTCCACCGGACGCTGACGACGATACGAGACGGCGGCGTGGAAGCCGGGCTCACCCTCAACCCGACCACGCCCCCGGAGTCCATCGAGTGGGCCATCCCCCACCTCGACTTCATCCTCGTGATGAGCGTCAACCCCGGCTTCGGCGGCCAGAAATTCATCCCCGAGACGATCGAGAAAATACGCCGCATAAAGGAGATGTGCGACCTCCCCATTCAAGTCGACGGCGGCATCAAAACCGAGACCGCGCCGCTCGTCGTGAAGGCCGGGGCGCAGGTTCTCGTGGCTGGCTCGGCGGTTTACAAAGGAGATCCCGCCGTCGAGATGCGCCGCATCATCGAAGCCGGAAGATCCGGGGGGCCGGGAGTCGGGGGTGGGGAGTAGAGAGTCGGGTCATTCTCGACCTCCCTTCCTTCGATACCCTCGCCTCCCCGCTCGGCAGACCCTCACCGAATTCGACCGGATGCTCCGGCGATGTGGGTTCCGAAGCCGTGCCTTTCCCGACTCCCGGCGAGCGGAGCGAGCTTATTCCGGCGCGGCGGTCTTCCACAGGCTCTTCTCCGGATCCCGCTCCTTGCGGCTCTTCATGAGGCCGACCGCGCAAAGAGCCTCCCTCGTGGTCTGGTAATGGTAGTCGTGTCCGGCGGTGTCCTTGAATTTTTCGTCCCACCCGGCGCGTTCGAGGCGTTCGCGCACCGGGAGCTTCATGTGGGTGAAGACCGTCTCGATGCCCCGCCCCCGATAACTTTCCATGAGATCTTCGAGACCTTCGATGGCCGTCACGTCAATGCCGTTCACGCCCCGGCAGTCTATGAAGATCCACTTTATATCCGGCCTGTCGGCGACCTCTTTTATGAGCCACTCTTCGAGGAACGGCGAGTTTGCGAAATACAGCCTCGCGTCCACACGCACGATGAGCGCCTCCGGATGCGTCTTTCCTTCAGGATAGCTTTCGAGGCCGAGGAAGGCGTCCTTCTCCTCGACGTACCCGAGTTCGGCGATGTGCGGGTACGCCGTCCGGCGGAGGAAGGCGAGGAGCGCGAAGGAGGCCCCGATGAGTATCCCCTCCTCGACCCCGAGAAGGAGGGTGAGGACGAAGGTGAGGAGCATGGTATACCCGTCGGCGTGGCGGATGCGGAAAGCACGACGGATCTCCCTCACCTCTATGAGCTTCACCACGACCACGATGATGACCGCCGCCAAAGACGCGCTCGGCAAATAATAAAAAAGCGGGGTGAGGAAAAGGAGCGTGGCCAAAATCAAGAGCGCGGTGAAAATGGAGGCGAGTTGCGTCCGACCACCGGACTCATATTGAACGGCGGTTCGCGAGAACGAACCCGCCACGGGGAACCCGGAGAAGAACGCGGCGGAGGTGTTCGCGAGGCCGAGCGCCTTCAATTCCTGGCTCGAGTCTATCTTGTATTTCTCCTTTGCGGCGATCGCCTTCGCAACCGAAATCGACTCCACGAACCCGACGAAGGCGACGACGATGGCCGAGGTCACGAGCGTGCCCGCGACTTCGAGGTCGAGGGCGGGGATCGAGAACGCCGGAAGCCCCTCGGGAACCTCGCCCACGATGCCCACGCCCCTCTCGTCGAGGCCGAAGAAATACACGACGAGCGCGCTCGCCGCGACGACGAGGAGCGGCCCCGGGACGCGGGGGGACGCTCGCCCGAGAACCACCATCGCCGCGATGCTCGCGAGTCCGATGGCGAGGGTGATGGGGTTCGTATCCCCGATGCCGCGGCCGACTTCCACCACCGTGTTTATCGTCGAATGGCCTCCGGCGGGAAGGGAGATGCCGAGCAAGTTCCCGATCTGGCTGAGGATGATGACGATGGCCGAGGCATATATGAACCCGGAGAGAACCGGATGCGAGATGAAGTTCGTGATGAACCCCATCCGAAGAAGCCCGATGAGAAGCTGCAAAACCCCGACCATGAGCGCGAGGAGCAAAGCGAGCGAAATATACTCCTCCGTCCCCGGCTCCGCGAGCGCGGAAACGGAAGTGAAAGTGAGAAGAGCCATGAGCGCGGGCGGCCCGACAGGCATGTGCCGCGAGGTCCCGAAGAGAGCGTATACGATTGCCGGGACGGTGGATGCGTAAAGTCCATACCTCGCGGGAAGGCCCGCCAAAAGCGCGTACGCCATGCCTTGCGGAACCAATAGAGCGGTGATGATAAAGGCCGACATTATGTCGCCGCGAAGGTCGCTCCGCTTATAAGTTCGGAGCCACCCGATGGCCGGCACGATTTTCTCCACGGTTCTCACACCTTTTCCAGTATAACGCCGACGGGGAAGCCCCCTCCATTCCGCCGCTCGAATATAATGTGGATGAGCAACGTTTGTTTCCTTTTGCGAGCGGCAAGGGAGCGCGAAATGACCGAGGCCGGACAAAGAACCGTTTCGATGAAAGCCCCCGACGAGTACATCTTCGAGCAGTTCCGGGTGGAGCGGGGATGCCTCGGGTATATCGTCGCCGACCCGGAGACCCGGTTCGCGGCGATCATAGACCCCGAAGAAGAGATGGCCGAAGCGATGATGGACGAAGTCTTCCGCCGGAATTTGCGTCCAAAATACATCATAGACACCCACACCCACGCCGACCACATCTCGGCGGCGAGGGAACTCAAAACGAAAACATGCGCGAAGATCGTCATGCACGAGAAGGCTCCGGCGAGCATCGTGGACATGAGGGTCGTGGACGGGGACCGGCTCCCGCTCGGGGATTTGACGATAAAGTTCCGGTACGCGCCGGGCCACGCGAAGGATCTCGTCGCCGTCGTTTTGCCGGGACGAATACTCACCGCCGACGCGCTCCTCATCGGCTCGTGCGGGAGGACGGATCTTTTGAACGGAAACGCCACACAGCAATTCTTCACCCTCACATGCGTCTTCGGAACCATGCCCGACGACCTCGAAGTATGGCCCGGCCACGACTATAAAGGACACACCCACTCCACCCTCGGCGAGGAGAAGAAAACCAACCCGAAGATGCTCTTCGCCTCAGAGGACGAGTTCGTCGAGTACATGGACATCGAGAACCCGAAGAAGCTCTCGGATGTCTGCCAGCTCGCCGAGTCGTTGAGGGCGAATTTGGAGTGAGGCGGCTTCGACGAGCGGCGAGGTCCGGTGGTGGATCGGCGCTGTTTTTGGAAACCTTGCGATATGAAGGAGACGGCTTTGGAGGACTTCACACCGCTCAGCGGGCTTTTCGGCGGGATGCTCATCGGACTCGCGGCGACGATGCTTTTGCTTTTGAACGGGAGGATCGCCGGAATCAGCGGGATCGTCGGCGGGATGCTCGTCTCGCGGATTGGCGGCCTCTTCGGGTGGCGGACGGCGTTCATCGTCGGTCTTTTGCTCGGAGCCTCCGGCTACGCGCTCGCGATGGGAGGAGTCCCCGTGGAGATCGAAGCATCCTTGCCCGCGCTCGTCGTCGCGGGGCTTCTCGTCGGGTTCGGGACGCGGCTCGGGTCGGGATGCACGAGCGGCCACGGCGTGTGCGGCATCGGGCGCATGTCGAAGCGCTCCATCGCCGCAACGGCGGTCTTCTTCACGGTCGCCATCGCCACCGTGTTCCTCGTCCGGCATGTGGTCGGCGGTGTGGCGTGAGGGTTTTTGTGGCTCTTTTATCCGGCGTCGTATTCGGGGTCGGGATCGCAGTTTCGGGCATGATCAACCCCGCCAAAGTCATCGGCTTCCTCGATTTCGCCGGAGAATGGGACCCCACCCTCGCCTTCGTCATGGGAGGCGCGCTCCTCGTGAGCATCCCCGCGTTCCGATTCGTACTCTCTCGCCCCCGACCCGTCCTCGAAGACTCTTTCGACCTCCCGAAGAAAACGACCCTCGACGCCCGCCTCCTCGGAGGCGCGGCTCTCTTCGGTGTCGGATGGGGGATCTCGGGCTTTTGCCCCGGCCCGGCGGTCGTCGCCCTCGCGAGCGGGCTTCCTTCGGTGTTCGTGTTCATGGCGGCGATGCTCGCCGGGATGGCGGTTTACAAGCGGGTCTTCGAATAAGGAAGGCGAGGAAGCGGATTCCAATACGCATTTCGGGGCCGACATAAACACCACTCCGCCCCCCGAAACGTTGAAAACACCGCCCTCGAATTGTATAAAGAGTGCCAATAAGCTCTATCCGAAAGGATGGATCGGATGAACTCACGAACCATTTCCCATCGTCGAGCGGAAGTCAAAAGAAGCGCGAAGCCACTCGCCGTACTCGCCCTCTCGATCATGCTTTTGTTTTTCTCTGGATGCGCCGCCGTCGGGGGCGGCATCTCGCAAATGCAAAACGACGACGAAGAACCGACGAACGCCGAACGAACCGAAAACTCCGAACCCCGAACCACACAGACGGACGATGGTGAGGCGACCACCGAAGAAGACGCGGCCACCTCCGTGAGCGCGGGCGACGCTTCCGTGGAGACCGGAGACGACGGCTCGGTCGTGGTGCGGGCCGGAGACGCCGAGGTCACGACGGGGCCGGGCGGAGCGGTCGCACGCGCCGGAGACGTTGTGGCGGAGCCGGGCGCGGGAAGTCCGGATGCGTCCTCGGGCGAACGAAGCGGAGCCGCCATCCTCCGCCTCGCGGGCAACCCCGGAACCGCGTTCTCCGGCGCGTGCGTCGCCGGAGGCGAGCCGCGCGTCCTCGACGGGGAGACCCCCTCCCGCCTCGACTTCGACCTCGACGACTCCGGCCTCGCGTGCGACATCGAGAAGAGCGGCGATGGGAACCTCCGCGTCGTCCTCACCGCCGGGGCCGACGAAGTCGTCCGCGAAACGAACGCCGAGGGCGCGACCATAAGCCTCGTATACCGGGGCGGGAACATCGTCGCCTCGCAATCCTCGAACTCCGTGTCCTCGAACTCGCAGTCGTCGAGCTCCGTGTCGTCGAGTTCCTCCGTTCAGAGCCAGTCATCGAGCTCCTCCACAAACCAGAGCGTCTCCGTCACGAACTGAGAACGCCGCAAATCGAAGTTTACGGATCGCGCCTCATACCGAGTCCGGTCGGATAGCCGTGCATTCGCAGGCGACTCGCCCTCGAAGAGACACCGAAACGACCACCCACTTTTGCATCCCACCCCACTTCGTTGCTACGATGTATACGGGATACAGGCGTTCGGAGAGGGAGGGGTGCATGAGGTTCGGGGTTCGGTGTATCGCGATCGTGGTGTTCGCGGCCTTTGTTTCGTTCGGGTGCGGCGGCGATGGGGAGACGATCGGGGGCGGGCAAAGCGGGGGTGGCGAGGAGAATACGTTCATCTTCGGGCGAGGGCCGGATTCTGTTTCGCTCGATCCCATACATCAGACGGACACGGAGTCGCGCATCGTCATACGCCAGATTTTCGATGGCCTCCTCGACTTCGCCCCCGGAAGCACGACGGAACTCATTCCCGCGCTCGCGTCGGAGGTTCCGGAGCCGGAGGAGGACGGCACGGTGTACACCTTCCCGCTTCGCGAGGGGGTGAAGTTCCACGACGGCACGGATTTCAATGCGGAGGCGGTCGTTTTCAACTTCGAGCGGTGGAAGGACACGGACAACGAGTTTCATCGCGGGGGTGGGGCGCAGGGGACGAACTTCTCGTACTATGACTCTCTCTTCGGCGGGTTCGACGATGAGTCGGTGATCGAGAACGTCGAGGCGGTGGACGAATATACGGTTCGCTTCACGCTGCGCGAGCCGCAAGGGCCGTTCCTCAAAAACCTCGCGACGGCTGGTTTTTATATCGCCTCGCCCGAAGCCATCCGGGATAACGTCGAGGATTTCTGGCAAGAACCCGTCGGGACGGGGGCGTTCCGGTTCACGTCGTGGGATCAGGGTACGACCATCCGGCTCGAGAAGTTCGAGGATTGGTGGGGCGCGGAACTCTCCGAGGAAGAAGGCGGGGGCGGGCCGTATGTGGACAACGTGGTTTTCCGCTCCATCCCGGACAACACCGCCCGAGTGGCCGCGCTCACGGCGGGCGAGCTTTCGGCGGCGGACGGGTTCACCCCCGACGACATCCCGACCATCGAGGAGCGGGACGGGCTTCGGGTCGAGAACCGCGCTCCGCTCAACGTCGGGTACATGGCTTTCAACATGGATCGCGAACCCTTCGACGACCCGCTCGTGCGCGAGGCGATCTCCCACGCCATAAACATGGAGGAAATAGTCGAATCCTTCTTCGGGGAGATCGGCGAGGTCGCCACGAACCCGATGCCTTCGGAATTGCCATTCTTCAACGAGGACGTGCAGCCATACGAATACGATCCCGACCGGGCGCGGGAACTCCTCGAAGAGGCCGGGATGCCCGACGGCTTCGAGACGAACCTTTATTATCTCCCGATACCACGCCCGTATTTGCAAGACAGCCGGGGCATCGCGCAAGCCATGCAACGAGACCTCGAAGAAGTCGGCATCGAGGCGGAGCTGATCACGTACGAGTTCGGGACGTACATCGAGCGTACGGGGCGCGGCGAGCACGACATGGCACTCCTCGGGTGGAACAACGTAAACGACGGCGACCCCGACTGGCACCTCAACGTCCTCCTGAACAGCGCGACCGCCACCGAGACGAACGCCCAAAACATCTCGTACTACCGGAACCCCGAGGTGGACGAACTCCTCGCCGACGCCCGCTCCACCGTGGACGAAGGCGAGCGGCGCGACCTTTATTACGAGGCGCAGGAAATAATCCACGAAGACGCGCCCATGCTCCCCATCGCATACGTCGCCGCGCCCGTCGGTTTGCAAGACACCGTCGAGGGATACGTCCCAAGCCCCTTCTCCGACCGCTTCAACACCATCCGGATGGAAGGCGGCTCGTGAACGACCTCGAACGAGCCATGAACCGAGCGGAGGAAACGAAGGACGAAGCCCTCGAAACCCTCTTCCGGCTCGTCGCCCAGCCGAGCATAAGCACGAGGGGCGAAGGGATGAAAGAGTCCGTCGAGATGCTCCGGGCGGTGATGGAGGATGCCGGAATAAAGACCCGCGTCCTTGAAACAAAAGGGAACCCGGCCATCTTCGGCGAAGTCGGGGATGTGCCGGACGCGCCGACGGTTCTCTTTTACGGCCATTACGACGTTCAGCCGCCGGAGCCGCTCGAACTGTGGGACTCCGACCCCTTCGAGCCGGAGGTGAGGGATGGGCGAATCTTCGGTCGGGGAGTCGCGGACAACAAAGGACAACATCTCTGCCACATATTCGCGATAAAAGCGTGGAAGGAGGCGGTCGGGGAACTTCCCGTGAATGCGAAGCTCCTCATCGAGGGCGACGAGGAGACGGGAAGCCCGCACCTCGCCGACCTCGTGAGTGAAAACAAGAACCTTCTCGCCGCCGATTTCGTGTACACCTCCGACGGCGGCATCCACGCTTCGGGGAGTCCGACGATATGCTTCGGGGCGAGGGGGCTTCTCTATGTGGAAGTCGAGATAAACGGCGCGAACGGCGACGCGCATTCCGGCAACAAGGGCGGCGTTCTTCCGCAGCCCGCGTGGGAGATGGTCGAGCTTCTCGCCTCGCTCCGCGACTCCGACGGGAAGGCGAACTTCCCCGGCTTCCGCGACGATGTGCGCGAGTCGACGCCGGAGGAAGAGGCAATGCTTCGGGACATCCCCTTCGACCGGAACGGTTTCCTCGAAGAGCATGGCCTCGACGAGCCGCTCTTCGAGGATGGCGCGGAGCATCATCGGCGGCTCGCGTTCGAGCCGACTTTCAATATCGCGGGGCTTTCGAGCGGGTATTCCGGCCCCGGCTCGAAGACGATCA
Source organism: Rubrobacter sp. (assembly GCA_013697825.1). GTDB lineage: Bacteria > Actinomycetota > Rubrobacteria > Rubrobacterales > Rubrobacteraceae > JACCWD01. Next base: position 1,306 of record JACCWD010000036.1, on the reverse strand, counting down.
TCCCGGCGAAAGCCGTCGCGAAAATAGACTTCCGGCTCGTCCCGGAACAAACTCCCGAGAAAGTCTTCGAAGCCTTCACCGCCGCCGTCAAAGAGCGAAACCCGAACGCCGAAGTCCGCGAACTCGGCGGCGTGCCTCCCTCGCGCACCGACCCGTCGTCGCCCATGAGCCGCGTCGTGGCGGATACCGTGAAAAAAGGATGGAACTCGGAGCCGATAAACATTCCGTCGCTCGGCGGTACTTTGCCGGATTATGTTTTCACGCGAATCCTCGGCGTTCCGTCGTTCATCGTGCCGTATGCGAACCACGACGAAAAGAACCACGCTCCGAACGAGAATATGAAGGTCGAGTGTTTTTATGCGGGGGTTCGGACGACTTTGAGTTTGATCGAGGGTTTGGGAAGGCGGGGCCGTGAGCGTTGAGATATTGGGCCTCGACCACGTATTCATCACCGTCGGAGACCTCGCTCGTTCGGAGGAATTCTATGACCGCCTCATGGGCGTGCTCGGATTCAGAAAGAGCGCGGGCCTCATGGGAGGCGACCCGCACATCCATTATTACAACCGCCAGTTCGGGTACTCGCTCCGCCCGGCGAAAAGCGACGCGGCTCACGACCCATATGCGCCGGGACTCCATCATCTTTGCTTCCGCGTGGGCGACGAGGAGGCCGTGAACCGTGTCTCCTCGGAGCTTCGGGCGGTCGGTATCGAGACGAGTGGGCCGCGTCATTATCCCGAGTACGCGCCGGACTATTACGCGATCTTCCTCGAAGACCCGGACGGAGTGCGTCTGGAAATCATGAACTTCCGCGAGATGCGCCGGAAACACCTCTTCGACTGGGATCACGAACCGGGAGCGGGCCGGAACCGCATCCTCGACTGACGGAGCCAATGTCGCCTCAATCTCGACCTTCGATCCTCCCCTCCACCTTCTCGACGTACTTTTCGGGCTTCGACTTTTTTCCAAACCGCTAGCTCGCGCACACGAAGCGGAGGCTCCCGCTCGGTCGGTTCCCGACTGGGAGGAAATCTTCGGAGCCGAGTAAAGTCATCTACCCCGAATTATTCATGAACGACTCCAAAGGCCAAACAGAGGACGTGCCATAAGCCCTGTCCCGGATGCCCCGAGGCGGGACGCATGCGGATCTTCGTCCGAAGCTCCCCCACCCTCCCCCCGACATTCACAAGGCGCGGCCTGAGGGCGTCGAGTTGCGTCCGGCTTGCTCCGCTTTCCATGAGCTTCCTCCTCAAGGAGTCCATCAGCCAGTACGCCACCGCGTGCAAGAGCAGCCGGAACTGGTTGGCGA